>JAFCBV010000036.1 GCA_017610545.1 Candidatus Nanohalarchaeota archaeon
AATCACGGAATCGCTTCATTCTGGAGCTGATTTCATAACGATATGGAGATAATGAGAGTGTAAAACCAGCTAGCAGTGCCCCGATTTCCATTGAAAAATTTAAATAATGGAAAAGAGATGCTAATGCCATGCACCAGCCCATTGAGAACAATAATAGGTATTCCTGCGACTTTGCGATGACGCGGGTTAGGTGCGGTAATATGTAAACTCCTACAAGGAATAATAACGCCAGCAAACCAATGCCTTTCAGCAGCGTCACAACAAGCAGATTGGCAACATTGAATTCAACTGACATCGTTGATATGGCCATTAGAATAAGTATTGCAATCAGGTCCTGCACAATCAAAAATCCGATGGACACTCGCCCATACAAGGTATTCATGTCGTCCTTGTCAGACAGGATTTTCATAATTATTATCGTACTGCTGAATGTTATGGCTACGGCGACATAAAGTGACACGATTGTAGAAAAACCCAACAACTGGCATATGAAAAAGCCTATTACTGAAGTGAACAGGACCTGGCCAACGCCTGTAATTAAAGAGACTTTGCCTACTTCTTTTATGACCTTCGGGCTTAGGCTTAAGCCAACAATAAAAAGAAGCAATGCGATTCCTATGTGCGAAAGTATGGACATGGTCTCTGTTGAGCTGACAACGTCCAGGAGATATGGGCCAACAATAATGCCTGCGACAATATATCCGATTATCAGTGGCTGTTTCAGTAATCTCAATATTCCTGTAATCAGAACTGTTATGCCAATGATTATGCTTAATTCTATAAACAGGTCCATTCTTTCTCACCACAACTAATCAGCACTTCATTTCCAACCCAAACTTCAGGATAATACCAGAAACTTCTTTAATTATCTCGTCCAGATGCTCTTTTGTGTCTGCCTCAAACCTGCATTTTATGTGCGCAGTCGTGTTTGATGCGCGAACCAATCCCCAACCATTGGGAAAATTTATTCTTGCGCCGTCTATGCCAAGAAAGTCATAATTGTTTTCTTTCAAATAGGTTTTCAATTCTTCAACTATTTTGAACTTTCTGTTGTCATCGCAATCAATGAAGATTTCCGGGCTTGCATGTGCGCGCGGGAGCGAATCAATGTATTCTGAAAACGGAACATCAAGGGCAGAAACTATTTCTGTAATCTTCAGCACTGCGAAAATAGCGTCATCAAAGTTGTAGTAGCAGTATGGGAAATACATGTGCCCTGTAAGCTCGCCACCGAAAACTGCACTTCGCTCGATGATTTCATCAAGCAGGTAGCTGTGCCCGACACGGGTAACCAATGGGTTTCCTCCGTGCGTTTTTGTATCATCAATCAATGTGTTTGGGCAGCGCACTTCAAACACAACATCTCCTTTCTTCACTGCAAGAGCCTGCCTTGTAAGCATCATGAGTATGAAATCCATAGAAATAATTCTTCCTTTTTCATCCACAACCCCTGCGCGATCCCCGTCGCCGTCAAACGCAAACCCTATGTCTGCCTTGTTTTCGACAACTTCCTTTTGGAGAACGACAAGGTTCTTATCGTCATGTGGGTCGGGCGCGTGATTCGGAAACGTTCCGTCAGGCTCTGCAAAAATTGTTTTTGCTGTGCAGCCAAGAGAGGAAAATATTTTTTCAGGAATCCTGTCGCATGTGCCGTTTCCCGGATCAAGAATAATTTTCAGGGGACGCTTCAGTTTTATTTTCGGCACTATGTAGTGCATGTATTCGTCTACTACTTCTTTTTTGTTCATAGTTCCTTTTTCTTTTGCTTTTTGAAGGTCACCGGAAACAACATATTTTTCCATGTCAAAAATTCCTGTCTCGCCAACAATAGGGCGCGCATTCTCGCGCTGAATCTTAAGGCCATTGTATTCTTTAGGATTGTGCGATGCTGTAATCATAATGCCTCCGTCTTTTTTGTAGTTGGCAATCGCAAAATAAAAGACAGATACAGGAACCATGCCGACATCAATTACATTGAAACCCGCGTCCATAAGGCCGCGCGTAAGTGATTCAAAAAGATCAGGGCTTGAAAGCCTCATATCGCGCGCAACCACAATTTCTTTTGCCTTTGGAAGTATTTTTCTGTACGCTAGTGCTGTTTTATACACAACATCTTCATTTATTTCAGACGGATAAACCCCTCGAATATCATATGAACGAAATATAGATGACATAAACTTCAACTCCCTGTTGCCTTAACTATGAAGAGTATGCACACTTTAATAGTTTTTTGAGCCCGGCCATGGCATTGGACGAAACTATATATCCGCGCTCAATAAAGTTTATTCATGCATGAAATTATTATCGGGCGCTCCCCCGAGGACTTTAAAAAATACGGCACAAAAGGGACGGGTGTTATGGGAAAACACTTTGTCGGCGAGAAAAAGGACGCATATCTTACAAACCCTGTGCGCATAGACCTTGCGCGACCGCACATCATTGGAATCTTTGGAAAACGCGGAACAGGAAAAAGCCATACTCTTGGCGTTATTGCAGAAGAACTTGCACTTCTCCCGGATGAGATTAGCACAAACATGGCGTGTGTAATAATAGATCCTATGGGAATCTACTGGTCTATGAAAAACCCAAATGAGCGAGACAGAAACCTGCTGTCAAAATGGGGGCTCAAGCCAACATCTTTTAAAGTGCAGGTTCTTGTTCCGGAAGGACAAGCAAAACATTTTCGCGAAAATGAAATCCCTTATGACAAAACATTTGCCATGCGCCCGTCAGAACTTGATTCAGGAGCATGGGCACTTACATTTGGAATAGAGCCTGATACAGAAATCGGGATTCTTCTTGAAAAAACAATAAAAGTCATTAACGCACATATGCCCTCTTATGACATACAAGACATAATAGAAATTATAAAAAAAATCGAGGCCCCTCATGTTGCAAAACAAGGGCTTATCAACAGATTCTCTCTTGCACATGACTGGGGAATCTTCAGTTCTACCGGAACCTCAATACGCGACATTGCTGTGCCCGGCAAGATAACTGTTCTTGACATAAGCCAGTTCGGGCTTGCAAGCGGGGGCTGGTCTGTGCGATCACTTGTTGTTGCACTTATTGCAAGAAAGATACTTGAGGAGAGAATAAAGTCAAGACGTCTTGAGGAATTGCATGACATGGAAGGTGGTGGCTTTGGGACGAATTATATGCCTTTTACATGGATGCTAATTGACGAAGCGCATCAGTTCCTTCCAAACGATGGCTTAACTGTTGCATCAGGACCTTTATTGCAGTGGGTAAAAATAGGGCGAGAACCCGGTGTATCACTTGTCCTTGCAACACAGATGCCATACAAACTGCATAATGAAGCAATCTCTCAGTGTGATCTTGTTATAACCCATAGACTTACTTCAAGAAATGATATCGAGGCACTTGCAAACATAATGCAAAGTTACATGAGGTATGGAATCCCTGAGTATTTTGACCGCCTGCCGCGTGAGAAAGGTTCTGCACTCATTCTTGACGACAATTCAGAGCGGCTTTATGAAATAAGGATGCGCCCCAGAATGAGTTGGCACGCTGGCGGAAGCCCGATAGCCATAAATGATTAAATTGTGTGCCATACGGGTTAGGAATAGCTATTTTCTCTTGAAAGGGCTTCTAAGTCATCAAGAAACCGGATGCCGTAAACTAGTGAGATAACCACCAATATGACGGTCATAGGAACAAACCAAAATCCAAAATATTTATTCCACATAGATATCCCGAAGCTGTTCTCGAATATCACAATAAGATAAAATCCATACATTAACCAGCTCAACAAAAACACAATTACAAATAAGTTTGAGAAAATATGCCTCATGGGACCATAAAAGCGTTCTTTCGCACGATATAATTCCACGTTAAAATACGACATCACAACAAACGTGAAAATAAGGCCGAAGATACTTATGAGAAGCTTGAACACCGTATAATCCATGACACATTTATAGGCGATGCCGTATATATTCTTCTTTTTCTGCCCTGCGCCCTCAATGCTATTTTTTTCTTCGCAAAATGTCATATGCTTTTCGAATCACTCTTGATGAAAAAACAATTATTCTACTTATGTTCTCAAGTATTGAATAGACGAACGCTCCTGAAAGAAATATGGCCGCACTTATCAAAGCAACAAAAAGGCTAAACTGAAACATCATTATTGATGAAAGCACAATGCCTATTCCCGCCAGAAGCGGAAACTTTCCGATATTTAATGGCATGCGGTATTTTCTTTTTGCATGCGGTTCGCGGTAACGAAGCTCAATAAGGCTAATGTGCACTATTCCAAAAATCAGGAACGATCCAAAATTAGACACTCTTGCAACAAAGGAGATGTCATTTAGAAGCGTGAAAAAAGACGCAATAATAGCAAATGAAAATATCGCCACGCAGGGGGTTCCACGCGTTGGGTGTACATAAGCGAATATTCCGGGCAATGAATGCTCTTCAGTCATGCCGTAAATCCTTCGTGAGCTTGCAATAAGAAATGTCAGGACCGTTGATGCTGTTGCAAGAAGTGCGATGATTGTGATAATAAAAGATGCGTTTGGCATAACTTTCGCTGCAATATCTGTGACGGGGGCGTTTGATTCAGCAAGAACATTCCATGAAACAATGGAAACTGATGAGATGGCAACAATAATGTAAATGGTTGTGGCAATCGCAATAGATATGAGTATCGCGCGCGGCACAACTCTTTTCGGGTTCTTTGTCTCCTCAGACATGTTTGCAATCGCCTCAAAGCCAAGATATGCAAAAAAGACAAATGCGGATGCTTCAAGAACACCGGAGATTCCATTAGGCATTTCAAAATAATTTACTGTGCCAAGATATTTCCAGCCACATGCAACTATTGCAAGAAGCCCGAGGAGTGTTGCAATTGTCATTGCATAAAGGGCTTTCATTGATTCCTTTAGGCCATACATTCCAAGAATTGAAAGAACTATTATCAAGCAAAGCGCGTTGTAAATTACCGGCGTGCCAACCAGTGCCTCAAGATATCCGCCAAACCCAAGAGCAATTGTTGATGCTGCAACTGCACCAATGAAAATTATGAGCCACGACAATGAAAACGAGAAACTCTTACTCAAAAATGCCTTTCGCGTATATGTGTATTCTGCTGCATTTCTTGGAAACATTGATGTAAGTTCTGCATAACTCAAACCTGTGATTATGGCGATAAACCCTGCAAATACAAAAGACATCCAAAGGGAATTTCCGCTAATTCCTGCTGCCTTTCCGATAAGAGAGTAAATGCCTGCGCCAACTATTATGCTCAGGCCGTACATGACTAGATCAGTCAAAGACAGCTCGCGCTTAAGATGTTTTTTTCTTGCAAACATTATCCTTCTTTTGCATTATGTAGAATATATAGTATTCAATTATCCGGAGAATCTGTACCTTAAAAACGCTCCGATGCCACCAAGTTCTGCGAACTGCACACCTTCCGGAGTCTCGGATGAGACTTCCACAATTGAGGTACCGGTTTTTTCTATTGCGCTTTCAAGATACAATAAAACATCACTTTCGTCAATCTGTAATTTACCCTCGCACTCAGGGCATTTTGAGGGTATCCGATCCTCATGGATTATTTTTTCAAGTGAAAAACTGCATTTTGTGCATGATATTTTGCAGTACTTGTAATTGAATGAATCGGATATCATGATTTTTTCGACAGCTCCTGCCTTCATTGCGCGAATGACTTCGGCAACTCCATATGTCACAAGCCCTGTCTCTTTTTTCAGGTGTTCAAGGAATGACTTAATGATTAGTTTCTCGCGCATGACATCAGACTCTTTCAGAAGGTCTTCTGCGCGGTCAACAAGCTCTTTCAGACCGTCATTCCCGGCGTAGCCAAGGTCTCTTATGCCCATTATTTTACCTTTCAGCTCCTCTGACAGGTAAGGCCCTGTTGAAAACTCCTCTTTTACCAATCCAGGCCCGCCTATTAAAATGCCTTTTAGGTCGCGCTCGTTTCTGAATGCATTTGTAGCAAGCTCGCCAACTTCTTTTTTGAATGTCAACAAAAGCCCGGCGCGCACTCTTGCATATCTGGCAGCACTTTGCCCCCCTTTTGCTGTCTTTCCCGGCACAAGGGATTTTAAGTGCTTCACTATCTGAATTGATTTTCCGCGAAGAAACGCAACTGATGCCTCGCTTGTGTCAATTGTTACAAGCCCGTAAATTTCCTTCTCGCGCACGAGATCAAGAAGCGGGTCAAGCACGAATGTCTGGTCGCAACGATACAGGCGCATTGAAATGGGTTCAGGCGGCTCAATCTCCCAGACTTTTATGTCTGGCCTGCCATCAACCACGGAGATATTGCCTACGAATATAATGAGGCCGTTCTTTGGTGTGACATTGTAGTTCTTGAGCCTTTGTGCTGCCTTTTCAAGGGAGGTAAGAACATTTTTTCTTGTAGCCTTTGACTTTATGTTGACTGCTGTGCCAATTTCATTTGCCACAAGAGTCTTCATCTCATTAATATTGTATCCTGCAGGCACATACAGGGTAACAAGCTCTGT
>JAFCBV010000037.1 GCA_017610545.1 Candidatus Nanohalarchaeota archaeon
ACCTTGTCCAAGGAGTTTTCCTGGTACAACAACAACATCGCCGTCCTTGCAATATTTTTCAATCTTTTCAGTATTTACAACAGGGCGCATTCTTGTTGATTTTCCGATGCGCATAGCTACATCTTTCCAAATATCGGCACTTTCCTTTTTTGCATGCTTTCGAAGTGCACTCATTATCTTCAATGTTGTAGGGTTTGTTGGTCCTGTTAGTTTCATAATATTTCACTCTTGTGTTTATCTTGCGCCAATGTTGTCTGTTCAGGCGCGTAAATCATGTAATGCAGGGGATGGGAATTTCATCACACGAATTTATGCATGATTTTGAACCCATGAAGGACCTGCGTCCACAGGATCTTAAGTCCTGCCCCGTTGCCAGCTTGGGTACCCCTGCGATTTTAGGCGAATTACTTTAATTCAGCTTCGAACTCTTTTAATTCTTTCTCGAAAACAGATAATGCTTCAAGAACTATCGTCTTAGGGTCCAAACCGGATACGGATTCAATTGTAACTATTAGTTTTGACTTGTCGCTGTCAAGTTTTGACGCATCTTCACTACAGGCACCCACAGTTGCTCTGAACTTTTCAACCGCAAGGGGGTTTGTTATCTTGCCGGCCGCCGAGGATACCGATTTAAGCTCTTTCTGGCACTTTTCGCAGTATTTGGATATATCTGTTTCAGGAGCATATTTGTATCCAACAAGTGCCGGTTGCCAGCGCGCGTGTTCACTCGCAGTGCCAAGCCTTGCGGTAATTTCAACATCAACTTCCTGCAGATCAATCATTTTTGCAATAAGTTCCTTTGGATTTTTTGCCGAAACATTTTCATCTGTGAATTTTATATCTTCTCCATAGACTGATACAGTGCCTTTTTTCTTCATAATACCTTTTACTTCGCAGTTTGCACACCCTTTTCCCTTACAGCTACAATTTTCACGAAGCTTGTATTTGCCTGCGGGAAACTTAAGGGGTGTGAGCCCAATCCTGTGAGCAAGCATTTCATCATAAAGTGCAGTTGAATTTGCAGAGATGTCTATTTTCTCTGCTGCCATGACAGGAACCTTGTTTACTATGCTTCGCCGAATTGTATTTACAAAGACCGGAGTGGAACCGGTAATTTCAAATACAATTTTATCACCGCTTTTTTCAAGAAGATTCACTTTCATGACTAAAGCCTCCTTCCACGCCTTCCGCCTTTTTTTCTTGTTGTGTCATGCGGGAGTGGGGTGGTTTCCTCAATTTTTCCTACTCGAAGCCCTGCTTGTATGAGTGCGCGCATTGCTGGTTGGGCTCCCTTTCCGGGCGTCTTGAGCTTGTGTCCGCCGGCTGCCCTGACCCGAACGTGAACACCGGTTATTCCGCGCTCTTTTGCTTCGTCTGCAGCACGCCTTGCTGCCTGCATTGCAGGATAAGGCGTTCCCTGTAGCCTGCCTTTATCTGTTATCATGCCCGCGCTGCACAATGAAATTGTTTCCGCGCCGGTTATGTCTGTAATATGAACTATTGTATTGTTTTGTGTGCTGTAAATACTTGCAAGACCCCATCGGTTAACTCTTTCCTGCCGTCTGGGCTGTTGCTGTGTCTCCTCTTTTTTCTCTTCTGCCATAAAATCACTTTACACTGTTTGTGGCTCCGACAACTTCTTTTTCAACAGGAGCCTTTTCTACAGGTTTTTCAGAAGCTTTAGCTTCTTCTTTTTCAACATTTTCTTTTGGCTGTTTATCAACAGCAACTTCGTTTTTCTTCTCTTCTTTGGACGGTTCTGCTTTTGCCACTACCGTTGATTCTTTGGATTTTTCTGCAGGCATCTCACTTGGTTTGTGTTCTTTTGTTTTGTCTGCATATTTGAAGTTGGATGTAAGAGCCGAGTTTATTGCAAACTCAATAGAATTCTCATCATCACGCGAAACCAGGTGGCTTGGAGATGTAACTTTCCTGCCTGCAACAGTTATGTGTCCGTGTGTTATGAACTGTCTTGCCTGTTTAAGTGAATTGGCAAGTTTCTTTTTTCTGACAATGGTCTGAAGACGCCTTTCAAGAAGCTCGCTCATTTTCAGTGCAAGAACTCTTTCAAGTGTCGCATCTTTTTCAGTCAGGCCCAGATCATACATTTTCCTGAGAATAACAGACTCTTTCTCAGGGTTGCCTTCTGCAAAGAGTTTTCTTGCGCGCCTTCTAATATGCCTTGTAGCTGTCTCGGCACGATGCAACTCCTGCTTTCTTCGAAGGCCGTATGCCTTAAGCACAGTCCTGTCTTCTTCAAGACGTTCTTTGTCCCACGGTCTTCGTGGAGAATCATAATGTTTTTTCATTTTTGCAGGAGATCCCATTAGTACACCTTAATCATTACTTTGATTTTGATTTATCTTCTTTCTTTCTGCTCACGCCAAGGCTTGCACCGCCTCTGAATGATGAGCGCGTTCTCTGGCCGCGTGTCGGCAGCCCTCTTTCGTGGCGTATGCCTCTATATGCCCTGATTTTTTTCAGGCGGTTTATATCATCCCGAAGCGTGATTTGAAGTTCAGCACCGGTCAGGTGCTTATCGTCTCCGGAAACATAATCTTTCTGCCTGTTGATGGCCCAGGAAGGTATTCCTGCAGCAACAGGATCCTCAATTACTTTTTCAATCTCTTTTATTTTGTCGTCACTAAGGTCTTTGAGCTTGGTCTCTTCCTTAAGTGCTATGACGTGCAGTATGCATTTTGAAAGTGGATATCCAACACCCTTTATTTTCGAAAGTGCCATGACTATGCTTTTATCCGCATCAAGGTCTGTACCTGCGATACGCATTATGTTCTCGATATTTTTTGATATTGCCATGATTTCACTTGTTTTTAAGAAACTCAGGAGTTTCGGTATTGCGCTTTACAGAAAAACCACAAAGGACTGATTTATGCCACGACACACATTGGTGCCCCGGCGACCTTTGCAGTGCAAAAGCGAATGGGCTATATTGTAGGGTTAAGTTTATAAATGTAGTGAGTGCCGCATTAAGTATAATGGCATCTTTTTTCAGGTTCCGCGTGTTTGGTCGGGTGCAGGGTATTGGCTTCAGGCCGCGCATATATGTCGAGGCAAAGAAGCGCGCACTGTCAGGTTTTGTGAGAAATGCAGGCTCACACGCAGAGATAGTTGCAGACAACAAGGAATCGGTTATTGAGATTCTTAAAACCCTGCCGAATGCAGAGATTACAAAAGTTGATATTGACGAAATTTCAGGTAAATACAATTCATTCAAAATACTTGAAAGCACGAAAACATCTTCTTGTTTTGGAAGCGGAATGCCTGCTGACACTACAACATGCAAAGAATGCCTAAAAGAGATGCACGACCCGAAAAATCCGCGATACAATTATTTTTTCATAACTTGTACCTCCTGCGGCCCGCGCTTTACTGCTGTGGATTCATACCCATATGACCGGAAAAATACATCACTAAAAGACTTTGAGATGTGCGATTCTTGCAGAGAAGAGTACCAAAACCCGGAAAACAGGAGGTTTCATGCAGAGACCATTGCATGTGAAAAGTGCGGCCCAACTCTTTCGCTTTTTGTGAATGGGAAAAATGCAAATGTAAAAAACCCTATTTTAGAGACTGCAAATCTAATTCTCAAAGGAAAAATAGTTTCAATCAAAGGCCTTGGAGGATATCATCTTGCCTGCCTTGCAGACAATACAAATACAATTACAGAATTAAGGGCGCGCACGTCAAGGTCAAATAAGCCTTTTGCCGTAATGGTGCGCGATATCAAGATGGCTCGTAAAATCACCCATGTATCGGCAGAAGAAGAAAAGATTCTGTTGTCAGAAAGCGCACCAATAGTCCTTCTGAAAGCAAAGAGAAAAATGCCTGTGTCTGAGCTTGACACAATCGGCGTCATGCTGCCATACACAGCGTTGCACATACTTCTTTTTGACCACATTGATGAGCCCCTTGCCATGACAAGCTCAAACCGTGCTGATGAGCCGATAACATCTGATTTGGGTGATGAGCAGTTTGCGCATTATGTGCTTGAGCACAACAGGAGAATTGCAAGAAAAGCAGACGACTCTGTTGTAAAACCCATTGCAGGAAAGACTCTGATTATAAGGCGCTCGCGCGGGTTTGTCCCGATGCCAATTGAACTTGAAACAAAGAGCCCTGTGCTTGCACTTGGTGGCGACAGCATGAACACATTCTGTCTTGCAAAGGACGAAAAAGCAGTGCTGTCCCGGCACATAGGGACATTGTCAAACCCAAAAACATTCTTGCGCTACAAACAAGAAATTGAAAGTTTCCTGAAACTCTACAATTTTAAACCCAAAATTATTTCGTGCGACATGCACCCGGATTATAATTCAACAGCATTTGCAAAAGAGCTTGCCAAAAGGTTTCCTGCAAAACTTGTCCCCGTCCAGCACCACATCGCGCACGCAGAGTCATGCGCCAGCGAGCACGGGCTTTCAGATTATGCTGCGATAGTCTGTGACGGTTCAGGGCACGGGCTTGACGGCAAAGTGTGGGGCGGGGAAATTATCGTGAACTGCAAAAGAGAAGGGCATCTGCAAGAGCAAGTGATGCCCGGTGCCGAGTCAGCAGTGCACTATCCAAAGAAAATGCTTTTTGGAATACTGAACAAATTCATGAACGCGCAAGAGATTTCAAAAGTTGTCGAAATAGCGCCTGATGAGTGCATAGTTCTTGAGAAACAGGTTGCAGAAAATTTCAACTGTGTTCACACCACAAGCACAGGCCGTATTTTTGATGCCGCGTCAACACTTCTTGGATTTTGCGAAAAAAGAACCTATGACGGACGTCCTGCAATACTTCTTGAGGCGAACTCAACAAAACATCTTGATTTTTCTGCTAAAACAAAAGGAAATGTGCTTTTGACAACACCGCTGTTTGAGTATCTTGTCGAAAACATTGATATAGATAAGTCCCGCCTCGCTGCAACAGTTCAGCAGTACATTGCAGAAGGAATGTATAAGATAGCGGCGAAGTACAAAAAACCAATCGTCTTCTCCGGCGGGTGCGCATACAACCGCATAATGGCAGAACACATGGTTTCAAAAGGAGTTTATGTAAATGAGAAAGTTCCTGCCGGCGATGGAGGGCTTTCTTTCGGGCAGGCAGCATTTTGCGCGTTAAAACAGTAAAATCCGGCAAATATGTAGATTTTAATAGGTTCCTGCCCCATAAGATTCATGCCTGACAAATGCACAAAGTGCGGTAAGATTCACCCGGATGATGCGCCATATCTCATCAACGGATGCGATAAGTGCGGCGGAAAATTCTTTTTCTATGTAAGGCCTGAATTGCTCGAAGAGGCCGAACAGGAAGTATCTTTGCTTTCAAGAAAAGACATGAAAGAGATTGAAGACGACATACGGGATATCGTTTCCGGTGAAGGCGTCAAAAAGGACGAAACCGTTGTTCTTGACCTTGAGGCAATAAGAGTTATACGCCCCGGGAAATACCAGATTGATGTCACGAACCTATTCAACCAGAAGCCGATTATAGTGAGGGTCGGTGCAGGCCGCTACGAGATAGACCTCTCAACCCTCATGACTAAAATCAGCAAAAAGAATAAATGAAACAACTCCTCCAAGCACAGCCGAAAAATTTTTAATATTGTGTCCTTAATAAAAGAGTGGTAATTATGACAGAAAAAATTATATCTGAACTGGGCATACTGAATGGATCGAGCATAATTGGTCAAACCATAGAAGATATAGAAAAAACATATGGTGTGCAGGTATGTCACTATAGTATGCACGTATGTCCTGGTGCTGGCGTATATATTCCGTTAGAAGCAGGTAACAGAATTAGCGTTCTGGCGTATCCGGATGATATAGAGAACTTAAAACGAGATGCAGGAATCTTTTAAAAAGCGCGCTCGAAAATCAACTCTCCAAACGACATCAATGACAATTTCTCATTGAAATTCGTTTATGTCAATTAACAAGAATATAAAACGATTACGCCTGCGGTTCACCTAAATTCTGTTTCGCAAGACTTCGTTAATCGCATCATACATACAGCATAAGCTCTTCAGGATTCTTCTCAATCTTTGTTATTATATGCGCAGGCCCTATAACCGTCATCCCGCGCTTCTTTCCTGTAGTCAACTGGAACATAAGTCCCCTGATTTTTTCAAAAAGAGTGCTGTCTTTTTCAGGCGAGATATCTATTGAGCTAAGCTCAATTCCGGTAAATTTTTCAGAAACTTTCTCCATTGTTTTTTTGATGAGTTCTGCTTCCTGCTCTGGCTTAAGCTTAGCGTCTATAAGTATTATTGTGTCTTTCTGAAGGTCTTTTAAAAGACCCTTAAAGCTGTCTTCGCCTGTCTTTTCATAGGGGATGAATTTTATTTTGAGCTTAATTTTAATCACCTTCA
>JAFCBV010000038.1 GCA_017610545.1 Candidatus Nanohalarchaeota archaeon
TTATCAAGACCAAAAAATAGAAAAGAGCTTTTCAGTCATTGAGGCTCCGGCTGAAATTGAAACGGTTTCAGCGTGTAATGGCAACGGTATCTGCGAAAATAAAGAAAACCATAAGACGTGTCCGCAGGACTGCCCTTCGGGTCTAGAAGATGCTTATTGTGATGGTGTCGCAGATGGTGTCTGCGACCCTGATTGTTCACGGAGCACAGACATAGACTGTAAAAGCAGCAAATATATCACATACACGTATTACGCAATAGCAATATTGCTTCTTATTGTGATTGCAGTTATTGCCTACAAAAAAATACAAGAAAGGAGGAAGTGGGGCCAACTCGAAAAAAAGATGTCTGGTTTGTATAGGTAAAGCATCTCATGAAATAGGGCTTTATATATCTGGAAACTCTAAAAGAAATATGCGAAAAGGGGGGCTCTCGTATTTTGCGTACATGATTGTCGGAATTGCTGTTTCGGCAATATTGTTGTATTTCGCTTACGCGACCCTCATAAAAAATTCGTTTGGTTAGTGATACTATAGGACTTGAAGGCGGGCTCAGTACAGTTCAGCAAATAATTCTTGTTATTATTGCCGCAGTTCTCCTGATAGGACTTGCATTGATTTTTACTGATAAGACACAAGCGCTTGGCTGCGGATGGGCCGATCAGGCAATCAACGCATTCTATTCTATGATATCAAAAACCCCTCCAGCATCAGTGTGTGGATGATACTAATGCGCAAGGGCTTTGCAATCAGTGTTATGTCAAAATTTGTGCTTTTTATAGCAACTACTGCGCTTTTTGCTTCTGCAGCAATACTTTTTATAAACTCCAAAAATGTTTTTGATACGATGTCGCAGATAGACGAGATAAACCTTGATACAATAATGGACGAAACCTGCTACGTTCTCGACAATGCAGGGGATGACCGCGAGGCAAAAAAGACAGATGTTTATGTAAACATACCGATTGAACGAAACTCTAAGCCGGCAAATATTGAGGACGTGTACTCCTTTGCCCTGTCTTTTGAAATAAAGGGTATCATACATGCATCGAGCTGGAATATTGCCGGATGGGACGTCACCTGTGAGGGAAAGGATGCTGACGGAAACGACAAAACATACAGGCTTGTCAAGTGGGATTATACCGAAATCTATCCCGATGGCTACCTGCACATTGACGCCAAAAAATTCTTTGATGATGCCCTGATAAAATATCTTATTGACAACACTGTGTCGGGATATGACTCTAACTGGAAGTGCGGCAATAAGGTGACTGTCAATCTTATGACTGCGAGCGCAAGCGGCAGCGGAACAGATGAGATGGTCAAGCTGTGTTATTATCTGAATAAGAAAATTCTTTGATAGTTGCTCGCTCACATACTATATATACTCTCCAACACAATTTTTTATAATGGGTGAAGAGACGGCCAATAGAACCATGGGGCAGTTTGTTATATTTATCGTGGTTGTTGCTCTTTCTGCAAGTGTAGTATACCTTTGGTATACAAACGAAGATTTTAGGGACACTGTAGAGCATATTTATGAAAAAATAAAAAATCTGTTCGGTTTTGATACGTCTGATGACCGCCAGATTGCCATTGACTCGACAAAGGTCCTTTCCTGTGCAATTGATGTTACAGCGTACTGGTCTAGTCACAGCAGTGATCTTGGCACACGGATTTCTTATATAGAGGATCCCACACAAGCAGGAGCTCCGGTAAATCCAACGCTGTTCAGGGAAGTCGGGGCTTCAGACGACACACAAGGCAGTTGGTTTGAATCCTGTGTTGGTGATACGTCCGGCTACGGCGTTTTCGCCCCGACATTTAGTGCAATAACGACAAACTCCGGCGGGATTCTCGGAAAGCTATCAGAATGGTCCGGCGGGGGGGATAACAAAATTACAGGCCACCTTTTTGAGGCTCCTGAGGACTGCAAGATAGAGGGCATCAGCACCTGTGCCAGCGAGCATGGCCCTGATAATACTTATGTGTGCGATAAAGATGCGGATCATATTGTATGCTGTGAGAAAGACCTTATTGACAAAGACATCTACTGCTGTGATGACGGATACAAAGAAATGGATGGCCAGTGTGTGAAGAAGAGTGCAGCTGAGATAGAAGGGGATGCTGACAAGATTGTTGCGGCCAATCCCGGCACAGCAATGAGATTTGGGAGAACGGCGGTGGTGTGTAAGTATGATGAATTAATATGCTGTCATTATAGTAGCGCTTCTGGTGTCAAGTATTTGAAGTATGGTACCGGATCGTGTCCTCTGCCCACGGTCTATCTTATTGGAACGGTCGATATGAGTTTTTGTGATGCCGCAAGCCCGCCACTTGCTGTGCCAGAAAGAAAACTCCAGTGTACAGTAAAGGCCTTTGAGCTGCCACAGGATGTGGACACAGATATAGGGTTAATTGGAGATGTCATGGAATTTGTGGTCCAATGGTTTAGCTGGTACGGGGAGCCAAAATACATGATCTTTCATGAAACATTTCCTGAAGGTATAGACAATATCTGGACATACGAGGCAAAGGACGCCATTCTGACCACTGTTGCAGTAGGCGGGGCACTTAATGTCGGCCTCGGCCCGGCTAAAGTAGCGGTTTCGTTTGTACACAAGTCTGGTGTTTCTTTTGTGAAAAACAGAGCCCTTGGCGCGGCACTGAAAGAAGGCAAAAGTGCGGCATACCAGTCTTTTGTCAAAAGATACGGCACATCCAAGGTTCTTGAAAGATATATTCTTGCAAAAACAGTGACTGCCCTGGCCGGAAAAGAAGCTGCGGAAGGGGTTTTCATGAATACATTCCGGAGGGGTGTTAAGAGGAATATATTTAGCCTAGCAGGCAGTCCGGAGTTAAAGAAGCTTCTGACGGTTAGTAGTACAAAACAAACCGCACTGCTTGATGACTACGGAAATCTCATTCGAAGCGAAATTGATATTGATCCAGCCCTTGCCAAACGGCTTGCTTATGAAAGAGGCATTCCAACAGATGCAATTGATTTCGATGATGTTGTAAGCGAGCTTGGGGCTTTGCGCACACTGAAAAAAGGCGGCAACCTGCTAACAGATGGTGAACGGGGTTTAATAGAAACCGTAATCAAGAAAAAAGTAATGAAAGATAGTGGAGTGTTTGACAAACTAATCAAGAAAGACCTTAAGATTGCTGTTGGAAAAGAAGGAAAAATTGAAAGAATGAGGCGGTTTTTGGGTCTAGGTGGTCGGTCAGCTGATTTGAAAGATGATCTTGCAGACAGAAAAGCAGAGGAAGTCACGAAAGAGGCTTACAAGGATTTGATGCGTTTTGTTTATGAGCTTCCGGGAGATGTCGCAGATGATACAACTGCCAGAGGGGCATTTGTTAGTATGTATAGCAGGAACTGGAAAGCCCTTTACGACTCGGAGGATGGTTCAAAAGAAGTTATGAATGAACTTGGCGACCGCGGGCTTTTGCTTGCAAAAGGAATAACCGGGCTGCCTGCAGATGAAGCGTTTATTGATGTAACAAAAAGAAAGGCTCTGCTTGGCACAGTACTTGGGCTCTCGTATGTTGCAATGCTGGTTGAATTCAGCACTGAAAAGTATGGCACCTGCGGAACAGGCTCGCTTTGCATGCATTTTCCAAGGCTGCTTGGAGACCTTGATGACATAACAAGCAACAACAAGGCTTTTGAGTTTGAAGACGCTGTGAAAAAGACGTACAACGACCTCGTCATGATTGAAGTCAAGAGGCTTGCCGGGACAAGCCTGATGCGCCTTGCATTGGTATCGCCCTGTAAGACTGATTTGACAGTGAGGACGGGCACGTGTGAATGTGATAAATTTTATGGGGCGGATAAAATCGCATACAAACTGGAAAAAATAAAGTGTGTTATAGACATAAATCCCGATGGAATCGTATCCAAGAAAATGTTTAAGAACGGAGTCTCCTATGAATATGAACCATTTACTACTGTGATTGCACCAGGTGTATGCCCCGCCACCATAACAGGGACATTCACATATACTTTGAATTTTAAATCAAATCTCGATCTGACGTTGGTGACCGCGACTGCGACAGGAACTTTTGACGTCCTTACTGCTGTAGAGAACAATGACCTTGTATCAAACATATCGCTTCCTAATCTTCCGCGCTCGTCAGACGATATATTGAGCTGCACACAAAAATCTGATGAGTCTGTAGAAGAAGCACTTGAAAGATGTTTCAATGAAAAAATCCATGATGCTTCTGACAAGATAAAAGAAGAGTATCTGGAATGTTATGGTGGTTCAAATAGACCCACAATACAAAACTGTGATGGTGCCTCTAGCAAGAATTTTTATAACTGGAATTATAATGCTCCTGTAAAAATTCTTGACACACGAGCGGTGCCTCTGAATCTCAAGCCCAATATACTTGACAATGACCGGCTTGTACCTATTTCCGGCTGTACTGATAGCTGGGTGCCTGACATAATCAGCACTCCTGAAAAAAAGTTCTGCATCATAGTTTCTGCTGACAAAGACAGCATGAAAACATATTCAGATAACTTTGGAAGAAACTTCTGTGTAGAAAGTAAGGACGATGCAAAGGACTGGATGGAAGTAGGATGTAATGTCGGGACACTCATCGCTTCCGGTGCGATAATGTATTTCAGCGCCGGTATTGCGACACCTCTTGCATTGTATACTGTCGGGGCTGGTGGAACCCTGTGCTCAAAAGTTGCAAGTGATGCTGGAAAGTGGCCGAATGATCAGTTTTAATAAAACTATTGTTTTTTGTAAACAATAGTGGGCAGAATTTCAAATTCTTCAATGTCGCTAACCACATCTTTTCCAACGAAACACATTTCTTCGTTATCATCAATTTGATATTTTGTATAAAATATGCCTGGTGCGACCTCTGTAAAATCCATCTCCTTCAGCTGAAATATCTTTGAAAAAAGGTCGTTGTTGCTGAATCTAGCTGTCGGCTCAGCAATAGGACTATCTTTATAAAAGGCATCCTGGTCCATGACCAAGACAAGGTTATTGTTTTCCGCGTCAATCCCCGTCATCATCTCCCGAACACCGTCGTTGGGCTTCATGACTCCGTCATCATATATGTCATTATTGCCCTCAACAAGCTTAAGCCCTGCTCCCTCAATGGGCAGCTTATCGCGGTCTATCTCAAAATAGGATTTACCTAACAAGTTCTTTTTTTCGATGAGCCAATCGGGCATGTTTTCGTCCTGCACTATTTGATCCGAACTGCTGTTGGACGTGTCATTTACACCCACTACGAGATCATCATACTGTACATTTGAATCATATACCACTTCTTTTGAGAGACTGCTGGCACCGCTTCCAAAAATCTCATTAAGTGCGTATCCTATTACAGCGATACCTACAGCAATAGGCAATCCTTTGTGCACATATTCGCTCAGCTCCACATTCCCTGCTTCGTTTTTTATCAAGGAAATGAGGCTGCTTTTTGATAAGGGCGAATCCCCATCATCTAAATACGCTGCGATATCATCTAATTTATCTCTATATTTATCAATGAGGTGTGGTGGAACGACATGCGGTATTTGCTGTGCTGTGGCGGCATGTATTGCACTTGTTAAATCTTTTTTAGAATATGCTATGCTTCCATCTGCAAAATTGTCTAATTCGGCTTTAATTTGGTGTTCGATGTCTGTTTTTTCTGTTTTCAGTAAAGCAACTACGTCCTTGATTTGTTTTTCAGTAGCATTCGGGCCAAGAAGAGATATATTGTCATCAGAAAGCATCTTGCCCACAGCATCAAGACGGGCGTTATTTAGCGGAACAAGATATGCTGCCTCAGTATGGGCATCTACAGAATATCCAAGAACTTCTTCTAAAAAATCTTTTGGTGAGTTGTATCCTGAAAAAATAGGCAGAATCTGTTCTGCCTCTTTAGATACGTCTTCAATCAGGTCCAGAGTACTCGAACAAAAACCGCCGACATCAGGAATCAATACAATGCTGCCTTTCGCCATACAACACACCACCAAAACGTAATATTTTCGTCATTATCCGTTAGTGATGTTGATTATTCTACGTTTTGGTATTTAAATAGTTTTAGGTGGGAAAAACGGTCTAATACACCCCAGAAATATAGTAAAAGCCATAACTATTTGGACTAATGGCTTTTCCATATCCTTAAAATTGCATATCAATTTTAGGATCCAGGAAATCTTCGATTTCCTCGGATAGATTAAGGTCTCTTGGTTTTTGGTTAATTTGTCCATTTAGTAACGA
>JAFCBV010000039.1 GCA_017610545.1 Candidatus Nanohalarchaeota archaeon
ATCGTATCAAGCCTCTTTAGCACGTTCTCAACCACTCAATTTTTTTATTAGTTCTGTGCTATCTTTCATACCTTCTTTAAGTCTTTCTTCTCCGAAAAATGCTTTTGTTTCTTCAAATTTGTTTTTGTAACCAGCAAGATCTCCATTTCCTATAATTGATGCCCACGTGTTAACTGCTGTATGAAACTCTAAATCATCGCCCCGAATTTTTTTATTGTATAGGGCGGTGTTCACTGATTCTTCAAACAAATCAGGATTTTTGAACAAATATTCAACAATTCCAAGCCTCAGTCTAAAAATCGGTGTTTGGCAAATCAAATTTTTATATGGGTTTATTCCAAGTTGATGCCATGCATCCGCCATTGCAAAAAGGCTAAGATGTGAATTCGGCGTTCTTTCTTCCGAAGCCAAACCAAGACCGAAATCCCCCATAACGGCATCATCCAAAAGAATAGGAGAATTTTCATTTTCAAATATAAAATCCACGGCGCTCTGAAGCCGATTCCTGAGTCCTTTTTCATCCTCTTTTATCATTAATTTAAACAATTCGGATTCTGACTTTGCATATTGCTTAACTTGTTCTTTTGCACTAGGATTTAGCATTGCCAGTCCTGAATATACATGGTCTTTTCCACCATAGATTCTCAGACAGGTTAGTATTTTGACATTATCAATACCGCCGACATAAGACGAATTTTCCCAGGGATAGAATCCCGCATTTTTCCACGCAGTTCCCATTGATTCAAAGCCAACATGGGTGACAACCTGCGTATCTGCCGTTATTTTATCATGTTCATCATATGAAGGCAAATCTATTATGTTGGTGCCTATCGATTCAAAAGCATCTCTTGCTTTTTTATATTCTTCTTCAGGGCTTCTATGATTTACTAAAACAGTGGTTTGTCCTTTTGGTTCTACAGAGGGACCAAAAAGCCAGTGCCATGGGATTATAGATACGTCATCCGGCAGATATCTTTCACATGCTTCAATAGCCGGCGTCATAACAGAAGTGCCGGGAGAAATAATTGCACCTTCCTTTGTAGAAGGACCGTATATCTTTATCACTTCAGCAATGTTTTCTGTTTCCACTAAATAGAAAATTAAATCACTTTTTCTCGAAACAGCAACACCGTCATGTAAAACATGTATCCCGCTATCTTTGAACTGCTCTCTTAATTGCTCTTCTCTTTTTGGGACATCGCAGCAACATACATTGTAACCTGCATCAACAAACTCTTTTGCATATAATTGACCCATATCACCCATGCCAATAATACCAATATCCATGAGTAACTACTGTTTGGTACGTTTATAAATATTCTCTTGATGGATAATTAAGATTCGAAAAGAAAAATACTGAACTCAGCAACATACGTCACGGGTTTTCATCTATATTTCACCGATGCACATATCGCCCCTTGTCCCTGACGACATCAAGCCTCTTTAGCACTTTCTCGCACTCAGGGTAATTCTTCCGGTACTCTTCAAGAAACATTTCAAAAAATTTCTTTGCCTCGCCCCCGTGCGTTGACACGAGCGCCTCCTCAAACAGGTGCAGATCAACGGCCTTGTCCTCGTATGCTTTTGAGAAAAAGCCAAGACCGAAATCAATGAAATATACCGTGTCCTCGCGCATCATCAGGTTGCTTGTTGTGAGATCCCCGTGGATTATGTCGTTTTTGTGAAGAAGCGCGACCGATACTGCAATCTTTTTTGCAAGTTCGGCCTGATTTTCTTTATCAAACGTGTTTTTCAGGCGCGCGCCGTCAATGAACTGCATTTCAATAGAATATTTTTCTTTTTTCATGACTTGCGGCACAGCAACGCCGAGTTTCTTTGCAGTGATAAGGAGCTTTTCCTCGTGTCTCGTGCGCTGCGTTCTCAGCTTTTCGTCAAGCTCTGTAATACGGTATGATTTTTTTATCCGCTCCTTTAGCACAATATCTTCTTTCTTGTATATGTTTGCCTCTGCGCCTCGGGAGATTAGATTCATAAGCACCAGAGACTAATTACAGGACCATACTTAAGAACCTTTTGCAGACAATATAGGTTACATAAACCCGACACAGTGAACCGCATGTTCCGATTCAAGCCCCCCAGAAAAAACCATGCCTCCCTTGCCGAGACATGAAGCGGGTTTACAACAAACGTAAGTATGGCGCCAACAGTATATATAGTTTTGCATAGGTGTGTAGATATATTGAGATATCGAGAGCCTGTATCTTCTAAATGCGTATACTAAAGAGCTACTTCAAATACGCTCTATATATCGGCCTTATTCCTGCAACCACAAAAATAAGTGCATACACTTTCCAGTCTTGGCTGAGTAGTGGCTCCCAGAGCTTTGCCACAGTAAGAGCAAATGCCATGGAGCCAAACTTAATACAACCGATGTCGAGCCAGTCAAACTTTTTCATCTTTGCATTACTCCAGTCAACAACTTTTTTGAAACACATTTTTTCACCCCAAAATTTTATTGCCTTTTTTGGAATAAAAGGTTTTTTACCCCTAATTTGGTGATTTTACGTTGCTCGCGCAATCAGACCCGTGCATCTCCAGTTTATTTCTGCTGTTTTTGTTTTTTCATCCACAACGCACGCAGGATTACAATAGTCTTGCTCAAACTCTTCGTTCATGTCTAAATCAATCCACCATGTCTTTGTATTTTCATTGTACACGTAGATGTCGCCTAAAAGCCCTTTTTCTGTGCACTCGCTGTTTTTTGCAATTTCTATTGCTTCAGCAAGTGTCAGTTTCTCTGGCTCTTCTGAAGGCATACAGCATATGTTCGGCGAGATGAACCCTTTTACATCCCCTATGTTTGTTTCCTCTATGCCACAGGAATTCCCGCCCACAACATTTAATGTTCTTCCGCCTTTTGCAACGCATTCTTCAGGGCTTAAAACAACAACACCGCCCCTGCCTGAAACAGCATCGACAGCCTCCCAGTTGCTGAGTGTGATAGTGACGGTCATCCTGTCGTTTGTGTATACATCTGTTGGTTTTCCAAGATCAAGATCATACTGGAGGTAGACGATCCAGCATCCAGGGCATTTTTGTTGCACTACGCTATTTATTTTTAGGTCTCTTCCATTCTCTTCAGTGTAGGGTTTCATGTTTTTGGCGTATTTTTCGGCAGCTTCGAGAGCGGGGCCTTGCAACGGATTTTCAACAGTCTCAACAAATGTTTTTCCTTCGGGAGTCCTGCACTGCCGTGGATATGATTCCATAACCGGATATCCGAGTGCTGCGCACTCTTTAAAATTGAATACCATTCCAGGACAGGGTTCTTCCCAAGTCCTTAAGCATTTCTGCTTTGCATCGCACCACAGATATCCTGCACTGCCAAGACACCCATGCTCATCAGTCTCTCCGCCAATGGGCTCCTTCGAGTCATCATCAATACAGCCGGAAATCCCAATCAGGGCCAAAATCATAATTAAGAAAATTGCTTTTTTCATGTGCGCAGACCACCCCTGAAATTTATTTGGTGTTGTCATATATAAGGCCTCTTGTTTTATCGGGTAAATGCCAGAATATCTTTTTAATTTACATTGTATTGGCTATTGCGGCTCCGGCAATTTCTTTTGCCCAACTCTTTGCCCGTTCAATCTCTCCCTTAAGAAGAGGGCCTTCCATGCCGGTGACAAAGAAACTTTCGGGCTCTGCAAGAAGGAAAATTCCTTTATTCTCAAGAACTTTCGCTATTTTTCGCGCAGCAGAACCAGTAAGCAGGCGCGTTCTTTTGAAGCGCGTGTCAAACGCAGCAACAGACAGATTGTGCAGCGCAGGAATGTTTTCAAGAAACGATTTTGTTGCAGGAGTGGGGTTCCACGCTTGTGTGGGCGAGCCTACAATAAGAACATCAACTTTTTCAATATCTGCCATACTTGCCTTTTCAGCATGGACGACAGTCACAGTTCCTAATTTTGAGAGCGCACTGCCAATTGCTTTTGCAATTTTTTCAGTGTTGCCGTATTTGGAGTCATAGATTACTATGCTTTTCATTATTTATATCGCCTCATGAAAATTGCTTGCACAGTATATTGGGTTCGAACATATTTATGGAACAACAGAAAACCCACAAAAATATATAACGTCTTGAACACCATAAATGTGTATGCCCAGAGTTATTTCGATTGTTTCCGGAAAAGGAGGTGTTGGAAAAACAACCCTTGTCGGAAATCTAGGCACAATTCTTTCAAAGAAATTTGACAAAAAAGTTCTTCTTATTGATGCAAATATCACGACACCACATCTTGGACAGTATATGGGTATTGATTTTTGCCAGACAACACTCAATGATGTTTTGCGCGGCAAGGCACTTGTTGACGAGGCACTTTATGAACACGAAAGCGGTGCGCGCCTTATTCCGGCGTCAATAGAGCTTCATGACCTGAAAGGGATAGACATATCAAAGCTGAAGAAAGTTGTCGCCGAGGCAAACAAGAAGATAAAGGACACAGAGATTGTGCTTATTGATTCTGCTCCCGGGCTCGGGCGCGAGGCTGTAGCAAGCCTTAAGGCAAGCAAGGAGGTGTTGTTTATCACAACACCGTACGCCCCCATAGTCATTGATGTCATGAAATGTGCACGAATTGCAGAACATCTGAAGCTGAAGCCTCTAGGGGTTGTGGTTAACATGAGCCACGGCAAAGGGCATGAACTCAACAAGCAGGAGATTGAGGCACTGGTGGGCCTGCCTGTAATTTCGACAATACGGCACCACAAAGAGGTGCATCATAGCCTTTCTGCAAGAAAGCCGCTTGCACTTCACAGCCCCCGGGCACAGGGCACAAAGGAATTTCAACGCGTAGCAGAGGTGCTGCTGGGTGTCGAGTCAGATAATCGGGGTATGCTCGCGCGCCTGAAAGAGATATTTAGCAGATTTTACAACACAACTCCAGAAGACACAAAAAAAATGCAGGCACAGTGACAGATTTTCAATCTTCGGTGAAACTATGCAATTCTATCAGGCACTGGCTATTATTTTTGCTTTATCGCTCTTCGCAGCCTTGTTTTATATATATAGGATGAACGCAAAATTAGAAGCGATAGAGCATCAAAAGAGCGCTAATTTCGGAGGCAACATAGGCCTTGAGTTGCAGGATATGAAAGACAGCATACACGGTCTTGAACAGGAACTCTCCAAAAGGCGCACTTCTTTGAAAAATGCTAAAAGGCAATGACTATGGCTGCGCAGGAAACGGCATCCTTTGACGCGGATGCAAAACTAAAAAAACTTGAGGACGAAAAAAAGAGCCTTGAGGATAAAAACAAAAGCCTTGCAGAAATAATTGAGCTTTCAGCAGCCAGCAATATAGAAAGTCCCGCTAAACCAGCAGTTGATACAAAAGCAATTGAGCAGGCAATAGACGGAAAGTTGAATGATTTTAAAAAAGATTTCTCGCTTCTTGAAAAAAAGATTTCTTCCCAGAAAAAAGAGCCTTCTGTATCGCCTCAGCAGATAAATGACCTTTCTTCAAAATTCGCAACAATTGAGGACCGCCTTAAAATTCTGGATCGCATACCTGATCTTGAGAAAAAAATCACTGAAACAACTGAAGCGTCAAAAAAGAGCTCTGAAGAAAAGGACGGGCTTTTCGGGGACATGGGTGCGTTCGATGAGGAGGCTTCGGGATCTCTTTTTGGAAAAGGCTCTGCACCAAGAAGCCTGCGGGCTGTGGATCGGTCTCTTCAAAAGATGGATACTACAACTGATGCGCGCTTTCGTCATTTTGAAAAAAAACTTGACGAACTTGCCCAGCGGCTTAGCCCGCGCGCAGTAAAATCTCTTGAAAAGATGGCAACATCCGGTGAAAAGATATTGCAGGAGGTCGTCCCAAATGAGGTCAAGGCAGAAGTAGACCGCATTGTAAATTCTTTTTCTTTTGAGATTAGAGGGGTTTCAGACACGGTTCGAAAGCTCTCGCAGGACACTGAAAGCATTAATTCTGAGACAAGAAAATATGTTGAGAAACTTCAGGCCACGGAGGAGAGAATGAAGGCCTTTAAGGACCTGGCTGAGCAGCTCAAGCAGGACGAAGGATTCATTGACAGAATGAAGATGGCTGAAAGGCTCAAGCATGATGAACTTCTTATCAACAAACTGAAAAAAGATATGGAGTTGCTGCAAAAAAAAGTTAGCGTTGAAAAAATAAGAGGGCTTGAAGAG
>JAFCBV010000040.1 GCA_017610545.1 Candidatus Nanohalarchaeota archaeon
CGGAACTGTTGAAAAATGCAAGGAGTGTGTTTATTACAAAATCTGCACAGGAACCTGGTACTCTTATTTTGACCACTACGGAACTGACGAAATAAAACCAATAAGGCAAAACAATGATTAGCAAGACCAAGGAAAAGACAGGTGTTTGCGCCAATGAATACTTCACTGAAAAGCTTGGCTCTAAATATTTAGTCACTACAAGGCACGGCGGGTTCGCTGTTTTGAGCCGTGAAGAATATGATATGCTTTTTCGCGGAACATTTACAGATAATAGTGCGCTGTTTAAGAAAATAAATAGTGCCGGAATAATCATCTCAAAAGAGAATCTAAAAAACATAATATTTTCATTTGAAAAGCAACTGGCCTATTTTCTCGCCCCAAAAGCATATCTCATAAACCTTTCAAATGAATGCAACCTTGTGTGCAAATATTGCCATGCAAACGCAACACCAGATAATGCAGAAACAATGACTGAAGAAATAATGGATAAAACAATTGAATTCATGGCATCCTCTCCAGCTAAAGGTTTTTACATTGAATTTCAGGGAGGCGAGCCTCTTGCAAAATTCAATGACATAAAAAAGTTTATTGTGAAAGTAAATGCTGCTGCAAAAGAGAATAACAAAGAAATAATTTCAACAGTGATTGTCAGCAACATGACGCTTATGACTGAAGAAATAGCAAAATTCATTATTGAAAACAAAATCGGAATTTGCTCATCTCTTGACGGGCCGAAAGAGCTTCACGATTCTCAGAGACAAGATGTGAGTGGTGGTGGCTCATACGATTCTGTCATAAAATGGCTGAAATATCTTCAGGAGCATAAAAAGACCATAAATATCATGCCAACTATAACGGCCCACAGCATAAGATTCGGTGCAAAAAAAATAGTGGATGAGTATGTCAAGCTGGGTGCAAGAAGAGTTATGTTTCGTCCGGTGTATTGTATCGGGCGAGGCAAAGCCAATAAAGAGGAGCTTGCAGTGCCGGCAGAAGAATTTGTCCGGTTCTGGAAAGAAAGCATAGAGTACATGGCAGAACTCACAAAAAAAGGCACATTAGTCTATGACCCGCAAATTCAGTCAATGCTGCGCAATATGCTTGGATTCCCGCGTTCATACATGTGCATGCGAATGCCGTGCGGCGCAGGAATATCACAAGTGGCAATTTCTCCTGACGGGACAATATTTCCGTGCGACCTTGCAAAGAGTATGCCTGATTTGGCACTTGGCAATGTAAATGAAAGCCATCTTGATGTCTTTTCCAGGGCAATTCCAATGTATGCAAGGACTGCTGAAGTAAACCCCCTGTGCGACACGTGCGCATTCAATGCATATTGCGGTACCTGTTATTCAAGAACTTATGCTGCGTTCAAGGATATTATTCCAAGGACTCCTGTGAACTTTGAGTGCAAAGTAAACAAGGCTATGTTTAAATACCTCTTTGAAAAACTGCAGGACGCGCGATACAAAAAAGTGTTTGGGCAATGGGTGCGGCTAGAAAGGTGAAAAAAATGTACCTTGAGATTGCAAAAATATTTCTGTCTGTACTTTTTTTCAGGGCAACAAACATTTTCGGCATCAAAACCACGGCCGTGTATCTTTCGCTGTCGCTTTTTCTCCTGTTTGCAAAACCCGAGGCAAACATGCCTGCAAGCCTGTTGATAACAACTGCGTTTGTATTCATATTATTTGTCGCAGCAGGTATCTTACGAAAGATGGTAACAAGAAAAAGACCTGCTGAAAAAAACACCAATATAAAGGGCGGCGCTCCTGACCTCGTAAATATATTTCTGCCAATTTTTTCAATAGGGTATGTCTTCAGCATTTTTAGGATGAATATGTATGTTTCCGCAGCAGCCGTATTTGCACTATATTTCCTGCTTAGAAAATACCGTGTTCCAACAACAGCGTGGGGTGTAGCATTTGCCAGCTCAATAATCCACGCAATATTTTTCTCAAGAACATCAGCCCTCCTTAACCCAGCAATTTATGCTGTTGCATATATCTTTCTGATACGCTTTTTCTTTGCAGCAAAGGACGTATTCAGTATCACGTGCAAGCCACATGAATTAAAAGAAGGTATGACTCCGGCTGAAGCAATTGTTTGGGATGGAAAACGGTATGTGTTTACAAACAGCATAATACCGAGCATGATGGGGCTTGCAAGATACGGAATGGAACAAAAAATATTTGGCAAAAGGGTTGTCGCCTCCTTTTTCTCGCCACTGAAAAAAGAAAACATCGCTGAAATACAGAACGTGTGTAAACAATATAAAAAGCCAGTGTTTTCTGTGCAAAAAAAAACAGGGCTTGTGCCTTTTCTTTTTATTGGTGCTTTGATTGTACTCGTTCTCTGAGAGCTTGGAGTGACGAATCGAACCTAGAACAATTCCGTGCAGCCCGCAGACCAAACAAGTTCAATCTAATTTTGGCTCAACATAAGGTGGGCTGGTACAGCTTTCATCACGGTCATCGCATTTGTCGCTACCACAGCAGTTATCATCTACAAAATGAACAAATGTGATGAACTTAAAAACAAGAGGAATCCATTTATCCTCATTGAAAATTTTGTATGTCTCATCAGTTAAGGTCACAAGTATTTTTGCGTTCTTCAAGACATACCTGTGATAATAATACATATCGCAACGATAGTCGTTGGGTTCATAGTCGTCACCAGGAAAGCCATCACAACATCCACCGACCTTATATATTTTTCCGCGTTCGTACTCGTAATGCTCAAAATCATTATTAGCACTCTTGCACGTCTCTACGTTGCTGCAAGCACTAGTCTGCTGATTTATTGGGCAGCCCTCGAAAGAGACAATCTCAAACTTCCATTTGAATGGCGTGCCCAGAAGATTATATTTACTGCTAAGCACTTGCAGTTCATTGTTAATTTCATTGGCTATGTCAGCTCCGGAATATTGCGGTGTTGTATCCGGAGGGCACATCGTGCAATCAAGGTCCCCTGAACCACTAACGCATTTTTTGTCTGACGGCTCATATACATCAGTCAGCCTGTCAAGCCCTTTAAAGAGATAATATTCAAGCGGGCCTTGCCTATTTGCCCCACCAACGTATGTCTCCGCATAACTATAAAGCAACCAGTAGCGGATTCCGGTTGTCTCCTCTGTCATTCCTGATGATTGTAGCGTAAGGAGCATATCATTTCCAAGATAGTCTTCAGTCTCGGACCTAATACCATCTTCAGGCCACACAGTACCTGTGAAACTATAAGTATTCCTCTGGTATATAGAGCCCACGAGTGTATCAATTGTTGTCTTGCTTGACTTTCCAACGCTGTTATCGAAAAGTATGGTTTTCATATTAGTTTGATAAAGGTTAAGATTTTTTGTGAAAAGATTATTGGCGGCCTTGACCAGATTGTTGTCATATATGGAGACGACTACCTGCTCAATCTTTGCCACTTTTCTGCCGTCGCCGTCATCCCCTGTTGCCGTAAACTTCAACATCCCCTGTTGCCGTAAACTTCAATTTCATTGTGGCAAAAGTTGCGCCGAGTGGTATTGAGGATATTTTGTACGCATATAAGCCATCAATCGTTAATTTATTCGGCGTTCCACCAATCGGCTCAATTGTGGTACATTCAGTTTCACACTCAACCGTAACCGAACCTGGCTTGAGAAAATGTATTCTTAAAAGGACGATAATAGAATATTTACTTGCGTTTATGTCCGCAATATAGTTGTCGTGCTTGTTGTTTCCAATAAGCACAAATATGTTCGATGCGGAAGGCCCTTCCGGTGCATAAGGCTCACCCAGGTAACTCAAAAAATCTTTTGGATTACTCATCGCAAAATAAGGCACTCTCTCTTCTGTCAACCCACATGTGTCTCCTGAGGGCACAACCCAGTGAGCAATTCTCTCGCCTTCTACTTCCACAAACCTTAATCGTGGCTTGACGCCTGCGACGTATGGTGTAACTCCAACGGACATGGCATCTTCACTTATGCCGCCATGAAGGGCAAGTTCCCGTGCAGTTGACATAAGTGAAAAAAATGCAGCAGATTTTTCAAAGCCATCCTTGAGAAGCTGGACTTCCTTGTCCTTTATTGCAAGAGTGTAGTGGTACATGGTTTCAGATGCGTTCTGTGCTGCAAGGGAACGCCATGCAATGCCTCCGACAAGCACAATGACAAGAGTACATATAAGCAGCACAAATGAAACCATGTCCTCTGCTGTTGCCTTTCGCTTCATTTTTCATTCACCTATGGATTCGTGCAGCAACAGTTGCCGCCTCCGCATAAATATCCGTTATCACAAGAACGGCCGAGGAGTCCACAGTACATAGAAGGAGTACAAATGTGCGTCTCGTCTTCTACAGGGCAGACCGTGTCCGCATCACTCTCAGGAAAATTCGTGTGAATAATTATTTCAGCCACTCCATGCTCACTGCTTGGAACCGAAATATATATTCTCTCTGTTCTTTTCGTAATATCTGTATCAAAGTCAGATTCAACAACATATTCATCCAAATCATGACTTGCAGAAAACTTGTACTTGTCAATTTTAATAGATTTCATGAATCGCGTGACACAATTTGCGACATCAATAGTCTCGTCAATGCCATTGTAGTTCATTGCTACAGTCTTTTCTGCATTATTTGCCAAACCAACGCTTAATACATACTTGAATGGCGCATCAGTCGTAGGTGCGCAAAGGCTGCTTTCAAGCATTGTGAAAAGTACAGTGTCCCCCTGCGCAATTTTTTCAATATACACTGTTGTCTGGACAACATTTGTTACAGAAGACAGACTTATGATAACACCTATTCCAAGAAGCACTGTATACACAACAAGAGCTACAATCGTTGAAATCCCGCGTCGTCTTGCCATAAAATTCACACAAATTTAAATGCTGAAATGTCGATTCCGTTTAATATGTCTGCCCTGCATCTTTTGTCATACGCGCAAATTGCCGGTGCTGTACAATTCTCATCATCACTGCATGGCTGACCATTGATAAGTTTTTCCGGAGGGGTGCCTGCACACTTGCCGCCACTGCATAAAAAAGACTTGCATTCCTGGTTGATGTAGCAGTCAGCCCCGGCATCCTTTGAATATGTGTGAAATGCCGGCTGGCAAGTTGGAATTAATTGCCCGGGACCTTTTATGCAGTTTTCGCTTTCACAGTCATTTGTGGGATATTTATATGTGTCGTTCACGCCATAGCCCTTGTCATCAAGCGGTTTTAAATTAACCACTGATGCAAAATCATCCGGCTCACTGGCTGCAGTGCTATTGCAAAAAACATCAAGCGGATACTTTCCTAAAGAATCTTTTAGATCAACAAACACCCCAATAAACGCTCTGTGCTTGTTACCGGAATAATCATTTAAAGCAACGAGCTGCCCATATCGTGGCATGAAAAAATCATCTTCTTGAGGCTGAAAGTTCTTGAATGTCCATTGATTAGTGCTTTCCTCAAGATCGTAAATTCCTATCCAGTACCTCACAGCCCCGTAGCCTGCACATGAAAGCTGCCCGTAGTTCGAAGATATTTCCTTATCAAGCAACTCGGCATCAAGCACAAATCTTTTTGTCTCATCCAGTGTTAATGGATTCTTACTCATGCACGGTAGTGCCTGGGTGCTGTAATAAAGCCCTGTTGCAATAGATTCCTCTGAAATATCATTTTCAAATATCATAAGGGCCGCGGTATTGCCTCGCCCTATTATGGCCGCAGCCACCAAAAGCAGCACACAAATTATTATCATGATTGCAGATTTTATTGTCTCATTAAACATATCTATCTACCCTGCAAACGCGCACTCGCCCGGTGATATGATACAGCAGGGATCGCCTTTCTTGCATATAGTCACATGAGGTATGCACCCTACAAGCTTTTTTGAAATGCATATTGTTTTTACACCACCGACAACGGCAGGATCTACGTTAGTTGCCGTATGTGGATATACAAACAAATACGCTTCATCTCCGGATCCGTATGTTACCCGAACCTCTTTTTCCTTAAGCGATATTATGAATGATTCACTTGTCTCAAAAAACCTTACACCCTGCCCAACAGCAGATATTGCCGAGACTTCACTTGCAAAGGACTTGGCTGTCTGGCGGGCGATGGTCTCCACACTTGTTTGAGTACTCCCTATAAACTCACCTGCAACCACAGTCAGCATACTCACAGATATCAAAAGACCCACTATAATGACCATGACATTGCCAATTACAAGCCCTTTTTTTGCCATTAAAACGCGACCTCAAGCATACATTCCATGGGGTTCGTAATACAAATATGAAGGTCCATCACAAGGTGTCCAAGAGCACCCATTCCACCGGAAACCAAATAATATATTGCCAAAAGGAATATCATAGATATCAAAAGTGCTATGATGGAAAGCGGTATTGGCGAAACGCTTGCTTTTTTGAGGTAACTTGGTAGTGCCATGGAATCACTTCATTGAGCAGGCTGCCTCTGCAGGAGCCACAGGATTCCATACGCACCTGTCGCCGCATGACTCGCAAGGAATCTGCGTATTCCAATCGACACAGTCCTCACAGGCCTGAAAATATAATGTGTATGTATAGCTCCGGGCAGTGTTTGTGTCTGCTGAAAATTTTGCAGGCGGCCCTAAGTCAAAAGTTCCTACAGCACTCACTTCCATGGTCAGTGTATGTGGGCCGAGATCACCGAGGCCCTCTCCCAAGCCATCAAGTATTATCTCATACTCGAATATCTCTCCGGGCAAAAGTTGCGACTCAAGGCCTATTGCACCAATAGCTGCACCTGCCGCGTCATAATGTTTAACAGGAATGGGGCTAACGACAACCGCCGCAAGATCAAAAAATGCAGTGACGTCAAGATTTTTTGCTCTTAATTTCGGCTCACCCGCCTTAATTTCTGTTGCAGTATTTTTTATCGCGACAAAGACTCTTTTTTTATCGTAGCCTTTTGTTGTATGAAATAACTCATTTTTTAAATCATACTTGCCTGTCGATGGATTAAACTCTTTTTCAATCGTCCACACACCACCAGATAAAACAGCCATGTATACATCAATCAGGTCCGGCTTTGGCAAGGAACACTCTGCTTTGTTGCTTAAGAGCATTGTGCAACCAAGAGGGCATTGCTCCTGCTTAATCTCGTATTTGCATGCAATGCTTGTCTTAAAGATTCCCGCACCTGGTGATGAAACAATATATGTCCCTGTTCCATCTATGTAACATGCAGTTGAAGGGCATGTGTAAACATAGTCCTGTTTTCCTGATCGGCACATCGGGGAATTAAAGTGCCAAACATTGCTAGCATCCTTGTATCGTATATTCGTGCCTTTAGCATAAACCGGATAAGAAATTGCAACTTCCTTACCCGGTTCTGTGTATGGCATGGTAAACTCATAGTCATCAACAACAGGAGCAATTGCGGCAGTGCATGTTGGAAATATTTTGAAATTATCACATGCAGGATATGCACCCCCCAGACGAGTACCAATCTCTATCATCTCAGAACCACCGTCATACCTGCTTAGGTCAACCCACGAATACGTCCCTTCTGTTGGGAATGTGAAAACAATTTTTTCTTTGGGATAGTATCTTCCCTCCAGGATTTGTGGTTGCGGGCAGGACCAGCTAAAATCTTTAAGTCCTATCACGGTTGTAATTCCAACCCCCTTATCATATATTTTCTGTCCGAGCTTTAGTGAAAAAAGGTTTGGCGAGCCCGAATCATCCTCAACATCTTTATCTTCTTCAAACAACAAAAACAGTAGTCGGTATGGTTTTCCTTCCTTTATTTTTGTTTCAATATTGTTTTTGGTTCTTCCGTAAGGAAGTGTTAACCATATTTTATCCTCCCCAATTTTTGCCACAGTCGGAAAAGCACATAGGTTGTCAGCATCCGTCTCTCCAGCCCCCATAGAACACACCCCTACGACATCTTCCGTGCTGGAAACAACATTAATTAACCACTTTTGGGTGTCGGAAGGATTATATTTGCTCTTAAGCGACACAGGCAATGTTATCTCGACATATCCGTCAGGCACAAAATAGCCATCAAATGAAGCGTATTCTGTGCTGCTTCCTGTTCCATCACCACTGCTACTCCCGCCAGGTGTGCCCGGACCCCAGTCAGCAGGTGTGCCTGCAATTATTGTACACATCTCCAATTTGCTATCCGGAACATCGCAATCGGTTTCAGGATTCGGGCAATATATTTTGCAGTACAGGCGATCGCTTGAAGATGCACCACTCAAACCGCTCAAGGTTCCGGTTGTTGCCTCGTCTGTATTTTCTGCTGCAGAGCCTGCAATTGTTATAACGGCTGCCGCAATAAAAATAGCTATTACAAAAAGAATAACTAAATGCACCATACTTCCGGACGTTCCTTTCATAGTATCAACCCCTGTCCACAAATGCAATTGCTAATTGCATACAAACCCGCCGCAATCGCCACCTTTGTCACTCCAACAAGAGGCAAGGTTTGATGAGAGCCTGCAGCTGTCGCAAATAAGCCGGCATGTTGTTATCGAAAGCGAACTTCCGCTGCCAGTTACTGTGGGCTCTGTCTGCTCCTCGACATTTCCGGCGGTCTTTGAAAAAACAGTAATTAGCACAACTGCAACAACAAGTGCTATAACTAAAGCAATAACTATCCACATTGCCTGCTCTGTTCCCTTTCTTGATACCATTATCTCAGCCCCCGATATTCAACAAATCAGTAAAAACATTCGAGCCCTCAGTAATCCAACCATATAGGACCGTCAGCACAAGTGCTATCATCACCACGACAATTACAAGAGAGAAGAGTGCGTGTGTACTTATAGAACCTTTATTCATCAAGAATTATTGAACTAACGGGTATTTATATATTTGAAAAAATCTAAAATAGTCATGCGAAAAGGTAATCTCTCGTATTTTGCGTACATGATTGTCGGAATTGCTGTTTCGGCAATACTGTTGTATTCTTCTTACGCCACTCTTTTTGACAAGTCGCTTGGAGCTGCTGCAGCTGAAGAAGAAGCCTGCGTCCAAACATGTGCTACAGACATTGGCTGCCATACCCTTGCCCCGAAAAATGCATATACGACGGGCGACATATGTTGCGAGGCTTCAAAAAGTTGTTATGACTGCAATACAGGGTACAAATGGGGCGGCGGTGTTTGTGTTAAGATACCTGTCTGCATGCCGTCTAAGGATTGTACGGATTATCCGGGACAATGCGGCGCGGGCCTTTCTGATGGATGTGCTAATGAATTAGATTGTTCTGCTTCCTGTGCAGTGTCAGAGTTGTGTTGTTCGGAACTCTGTGTGAGTCCTGTATGTTCTGCTCATGCGGATTGTAATGATGGTGATGTTTGTACTGCTGATGTCTGTAATAATCCGGGTACCTGCTCTGCTTCCTGCTCAAATAATTTA
>JAFCBV010000041.1 GCA_017610545.1 Candidatus Nanohalarchaeota archaeon
CACACACCAACATATCTTGGCATGGATGTGGTGCAGGGAATGAATGGCACTTTTGGAACCGTTGATGTTGAAAACATAGGGAACCTTCAGCTTTTGCTTTCAACATCAATAACCGGGAACTCATCATATTTCGATGTCAACTCAAGTTCACTGACAATAGACCCCTTAGAAGACAAGAGTGTTTTGATAAACTATTATGCTCCTAAAACAACATCAATTCAGGAATATACTGCATATTTCAAGACAACAAATACAAGCACAGCCCCCAGTGAACACAACACCCTACTCAACATTACCGTTTATCCTCTTCACATCGGTATAGAGTCTCCTACAACCGCATCTCCAATGACAAATGTAGATGCCGGAGAGAACATTACAATAATTGTAAATGCAACATACGCTACCGTTCCTGTAGCAGCAGGACTTGAATTTGGTGTAAATCTTTCTGATGGCGCTATTGTACATGAATTGGCACTTCTTGCGACAAACTACAATGCAAGCGACAATCTTTGGTACCTGGACGCATTTGCCCCTGCTTTGACATCAGGAAAATCGTATGATTTGTCTTTAGTTACAAACTACACACCTCTTGGGCTTATTGTTCTCGAGCGCCAGAACAACTCGGTAATTTATACCGACTACGACGCTCCTGTGGTTTCAATCCATGCACCCTCAATAGTTTCAGAAAGCGCAGTTGTGACAATATACCTGAACATAACAGAATCCGGGGGCATAAAGAACAAGACACTTCAGGTTACAAACCCCATCTCTTCAACCGTAAATGTTCCACTAAATTTGATAGGGCAAGTTCAGGACACATACATGTATTATGGCAACTTCACAAACACCATAATTTCAGGCGTTCACACAATATATGCAGAATCATATGATCAGTCAGATAATTATGGTAATGCGACCGCATCGTTTGAAGTTAGGGCAACTATTGTGTTTGCAGGAATTGCAAGAAACAATGAAGATCCGGACAATCCCGGAATTCCTGTTACTTTCAGTTTCTACAGAACCGGGGAGTCCTCTGCATTACATACCGTAGTTTCAAACGGAACAACAGGATATTATAATGAATCAATTTATGCTGAACAATATGATGTGGTTGTAAGCGCATTCGGACATTCGTTGAAATTTGCAGACAGCACACTGTCTGAGGACTACTATAATCCGGTTATATTTGGAGACATCCACCCATCCATAACAGCAAAGGGCGCACTCGAAGGCATTTGGTTTGACACAGTGCTGCCATCATCTTCAGTAAACTTGACATTCGATTATGCACCTTATGCTGATGCGGCATACCCTACTTCAAACCTCACAGTATATTATTGCGGCAACTGGACCGTGCGTGTCGGCTGCAAGGACTCGTGGCTGAAGTTGAACGGAACTCTTGACGTTCTTGCGCAAACATACACTGTGAGAACTATGGCATTCCCTTCAGCATACGTGTTTGCAAACAGATTGTGCGGAAATTCAGAATGCGATACATCTTATGGTGAAACACTTGAAAATTGCGCAGCTGACTGCGCACCACCTGCAACAGGCGGAGGCGGGACTACAGGACCATCTCCGTTGTATCCAAGCGCAGGTGGCGGAGGCGGAGGCGGAATTTCTGATGGCGGCGCAGGCGGAATCATAGGCGACGTAGCCAATATTACAATACCTGATATGAGCAAGAACCCTGTAGAGATAAAGTCCACCTTGCTTTATGTCACACTTTACCCCGGAGAACACGAAATCCATTCCATTGAAATCATGAATCATCTAAACACTACAGTCAAGACAGCACTCTCCGTAGAAGGCGTTGCATGGGACATGATTAATCTTCAGAAGACCTCCTTTGACATAGACCCGGTTTCAACAGAAATTATAAAGGTGGAATTATCGGCTCCGATCTCAGCTGCGGCAGGAATATACACCGCAGACATAATCACGCGCACAGGCAGTATCACCCACAGGACTCCTGTGACAATAAAGATTGAACTTCTTAAAGAGCCGTTGCTTGACGTTCTTTTGGACATACTTTCAAAATCAGTTGCACCGGGAGACAATCTAAGATTCCAGACAACCCTGAAAAACATGGGAGATACCGCGCAGGTTGACGACATCACAATAACATACAATATAAAGAGTATGGAGACCGGAAACATTACCTGGACAGAGCAGGAGACTGTTGCGGTTGAGCAGACCCTATCATTTACAAAAATAATAGCAATTCCAAACTCAACAGACACCGGAAGATATATCCTCGAGGCAAATGCATCGTACTGGGACGGGAGGCAATACGCTGTTGCAGCAGCAGCATTTGATGTAAGCACATTGCCAATGCCTCTTGTACTGCTTAAATCAATATTTATGAACTGGCTAACATACGTTATCCTGCTCGTGATAATACCTCTTGTATATGGCTCAAGGAGACTCTATCAGATGTACTTGCTGAAGAAGGCTCAGGCAGCAAGATACATATTCCCCATGGATTACAAGAAGCTGCCGCAGGCAGGAGAAGACACCATCAGGGTAGGTAAGATTGCAGAGACAGATGTCCCGGCATATATTGATGTAAACAATTTGACCATGCACTCTATTGCCGCAGGAGGCACAGGCTCAGGCAAAAGTGTGTGCGCAATGTCTACTGCAGAGGAGCTTTTGAAAAGAAAGATTCCTGTAGTGGTATTTGATCCGACAGCACAATGGACTGGTTTCATAAAGCCGTGCAAGGATCCGAAAATGCTTAGCTTGTATCCGCGCTTTGGCCTCAAGCCAGAGGACGCGCGCTCTTTTAAGACAAACATAATCATGGTAAAAGACCCGAACATGCCTGAAGAGGAACTGGATATTAGGAAGTACATGAAACCAGGGGAGATTACGGTCTTTGTGATGAGTAAGCTTCGTTCAGTAGAGATTGACACATTCGTTAGGAGAAGTATTCAGAAGATATTCAGCATACAGTGGCCGGAAGCCCGTGGGCTGAATGTCCTTGTTGTATATGATGAGATGCACCGCCTGCTTCCAAAGTACGGTGGAAAGAGCGGCTATGTCGAACTTGAGCGCGGATGCCGTGAGTTTAGGAAATGGGGAATTGGGCTGTACCTCATATCACAGGTGCTTTCAGACTTTAAAGGAGCTATACGCGCAAACATTGCAACAGAGACTCAGCTTAGGACAAAATACAATGGAGACATAAACCGCGTTAAGCAGAAGTTTGGTACCGAATATGCAGAGCGCATATCAAAGCTTACAATCGGAACAGGGCTTGCGCAGAACCCTGAGTACAATGACGGAAAGCCATGGTTCGTTACATACAGACCGCTTTTGCATGACACAGGCAGGCTAAACGAAGAAGAGCTTACAGCGTATACAACAGTAAAAGAGAAAATAGATGTGTTTGAAAAAAGGCTTTCTGCACTCAAGACCACAGGAAAGGATGTGTACGACATAGAGGTCGAGCTAAAAATGGCCAGGGACAAAATGTCACAGGGATTGTTCAAGATGGCTGAGACTTATGTGCAATCAATAGAGACAAGAATAAAGAGCATGGGCGGATAAAAAAAGGCAGGTGTGGTGGCTTATGACAGCAAAAAAGAAAGCAGAGGAATCGCTTAGTGACCTGAGCGTAGATGAGTTAACAGAGAGACGAAACGAGATATTAGTGCTTTTGCAGACACTGGAGGATGATCATCGCTCTGCATCAATCTCTGACGAAAGCTACAAGAGTACAAAAGAGGCAAACCAGAAAAAGCTTGACAAAATAAGGCCTATTTTGGAAGAGTTTGGAATCGGGGATAATGACAGCAAGCCTCCTGAAAAAAAGAAAGAGCAAAAGCCAGCTCCTGCAGAAAGTGAGCAGCCTCAAGCATCTTCGCAGCCCACTTCAAGTGCAACATCTTTTGATGAATCAAGATTTTTTGAGAGAATAGATGCAAAGCTTAACGGAGAAATTGAAAAACTAAAGGTTCTTATTGATGCTTTAAAGGAAGGCGGGACAGCATCTGATGAGCGCATGCAGCGCCTCACAGAAAGTATCGGTGAGCTTCGCTCTATGATGTTTAACACAGACAATTCTGTGAAATCAGGGGAGTCAAAGATTGAGCTTCTTGAGGAAAACATGGCCGAGCTTGACCCACGCAAAATAGAAAAAGAGTTCTCAAAAAGAGACCAGTCACTGGGAGTGTTTGATTTGCGGGTTGAGAAGCTTGAGCGCAAGATGCAGGATACAACAACCGGGGTTCATGAGTTGCAGGATATCCTGACAAGCGTTGGCGGGCTGCATAATATTGCGGACATAGACCACGAAGTCACAAAAAAGCTCGAGGCTGTGCGCGAAGAATCAAAGGAGATAAAAAGGATGACAGAGCGCACTGAAAAAATGTTTCTTGAGCTGAACAAAAGAATGGATGAGTTCTTTGTCTACAGAGCAAAGCAGGAAGCACTTGATGAAATTGTACGGGATGTCATAAAGAGTATTGACTCAGTAAACACCCGCCTTGAAAACACAGTCAACAAGAGTTATGTAAAGGACTTGCGCGACAGCTTCAAAGGGTTTGAAGATAAAATTTCAAAAATAAATTCAACGATGTCAAGCGCCCTGCCACTTGCAGATCTCATGTTGCCAAAAGAGATGCAGGAAATGTCTTCTGAAAGGGAGAGTATAAAGCTTCTTTTGGTGTCTCTTGATGAAGAGGCACGAGACAAGAAAATTTCAAATGAAGAGTATGTACAGGCAAAAGAGGCTAACCAGAAAAAGCTTGAAGAAATTGAGGATAAGATAAGGCAGCAGATCCAAAAGCCAGGAGCTACACCTCCTGCAACTGAAAATCCGGCACCATCAACAGAAAAGCCTGATGAAAAAGCCGTGCAGGCAACAACACCAGCACAGGAAAAAGCAGAAGAGGGTGTAGTTTTGGACACAGGCAATATACCTGCTGAAAGCAAAAGCACTCCTGTTTCAGAAGAGCAGGATACTAATTTGGATGGCCTGAAAAATCTTCAGGAAGGTGTGTCAGGAAATAAAGAAGATCCTTCAGCGAAAACATCTATTGCAGAAGAGGCGCCTGCCGAGCCATCGAATGAGAAAGAACAAACCGGTAATGGCAAAACAACGACAGAAACTAAAAACGCCGCACCAAAAGAAACCACACAACCTGTGCATGGCAAAGAAGAACCACTGCAAGAGCCCAAGGAATCACAAACTAAAAAGGAAAAGCTTCTTTTCGAGCTTGATGATTCCTTCAAGAAAGGCCAGCTTAGCAGGCAGGCATACGAGCACTCAAAGGAAATTGTGATGAAAATATCTGAATGAATATACATGAAATCAAAAATATTGGTTTTGGTCGCAGTACTGATGTTTCTTAGCATAAGCCAGCTTTCACAGACAATAGGCACGCCCACATGGTGGGATACTTCATGGAAATACAGAGTGGGCGTTGAAGTAAATACAACGGATTACTCGCGCTTCAACTGGCCGATTGAGGTTGACATTAATTTCACAGACCTTCTTTTGCAGAAAGGCTCACCCGGAACGTTTGACATAAATTCCACAAGAGTTGTTGAGCACAATTCAACAGGCGGCGTAATGTATGAGATTACAAGCCAATTTGATACTTTAGCAGGCTATGACGCAGCTTCAAACGCTGTTGGAACAATAATCTTTATTCTTAATGGCACGACAGCCGAGAACACCAAAAGATATTTCTACATTTATTTTGACATTGAGGAAAACGGGGTGAAGGCGCCGGTGTATTATCCGTCCACACTTAGTTACTCATGGGATGGAGAGGAATTTGAGGTCAACACTACCTTGGGGGGAGACCTACATCGTTTTAGAGTGGACACATTGCGCGAAGAAAACACAAGCGGATTGTATGAGATTAGAAACCTAGATGTTGGCACATCAATTTTTTCTAACTCAAGCGACCCTGGAAAAACAATGGAATACACACAATTTCAAAACGGCACGACAGACCTTATGTTTGACTTTCGAAA
>JAFCBV010000042.1 GCA_017610545.1 Candidatus Nanohalarchaeota archaeon
ACGTTTCTCAAATCAACAACATCTTCTTCATTAGGCCAACAGAAAGATTCTGTAGGATATTTAAACCCCATTCAATACATCCATTATCATGAATACTGCCAAGCAAAAGCTGAAGAGCAACATATGGAAATTTTACCTGTTCCGGGTATTCGGAAGTTTGGTTTTTTTCGTACCCATTGTGGTTTTATTCTGGCAGGAAAACGGGCTTAACCTGACGCAGATTATGATTTTACAGTCCTTGTTCTCGCTTGCCGTAGTTGTGCTTGAGGTTCCGACAGGATACTTCGCCGATATTTTTGGCAGGAAAAAATCACTTGTGTATGCGAGCGCATTCTTTGCAGCAGGTATATTTGTGTACAGTATCGGGCATAACTTCTATCAGTTCCTTGTAGCGGAACTGCTATGGGCTTTTGGCGCGTCCCTCGCGTCCGGCGCAGACTCTGCGCTAGTCTATGACACGCTAAGAGACTTAAAACAGGAAAAAACATACAAGAAAGTCTGGGGGAACGGCTTGTTCTATTCCCTGATTGCCATGTCTGCTGCATGCGTTGTCGGGGGTTTCATCGCAAAGATAAATTTTCGCTGGACTTTTTATGCAATGATACCATTTATGCTTTTGCTTATCCCAATATCCTTAAGTATGAAAGAACCCATGCGCCACAAGCGGATTTTCAAAAAAGGGTATCTTTTTGAAATGCTTGAGATTCTAAAGAATTCCTTTGTGAAAAATAAAAAACTGCGCTGGCTGATGGTGTATTCCGCAGTAGTGCTGGGCTTCAACAGCGCCGTATTGTGGCTTTACCAGCCTTATTTCGTGCTGAGCGGACTCGATATTGTATATTTTGGATTTGTTTTCGCTGCATTCAATATAGTCGCTGCATTGAGCGCGAAATACGCCCACTTAATTGAAAAAAAACTCGGGCAAAAGCAGTCGCTGGTAATGCTTGTTTTTTTAGTTGGCATAAGCTATCTTTTGATGAGTAATTTCGTTTTTCTTTTTAGTTTCTCTTTTGCATTCATGCAGCAGTTTGTAAGAGGCTTTTCAGGCGTTGTGCTGACAGATTATGTCAACAAGCTGACAACATCAGATGTGCGCGCAACAGTCTTGTCTGCCCAGAATCTTGTAGCGCGTCTTTTCTATGCTGCAATAATTCCGGTTATAGGATGGATTGCAGATGTTTATACCCTGGTTCAGGCGCTAACCATATTAGGCGTAACAACACTTGCTGCAGGAATCATTATACTAATAATCCTTCATAAGGACAAGGTTGTGTAAACCTACCTCAAATCAACAACATCTTCTTCATTAGGCCCTATAGAAATAAGCGTTACCGGAACTTCAAGGCGCGCCTCTATCCCTTTTATGAACGCCTTTGCATCTTCAGGTAAATCATCAAATGTCTTTGCGCCCTCGCAACCCTCAAACCTCTTGTCAAGGCATGTAATACACAACTGGGTTGCACTGTTTATCATGACAGCGCGCTTTGCAAGTTCATAGTCAAACTCCCCGGAGCGCCTTGGCCTGCCGGTTACTGTGCCGTATTCCTGCCAGCCGCGCTTTTTTGTCTCTTCTTCACTGAATTCTGTCGGGAACGGTCCTTCGCCTACGCGGGTGGTGTATGCCTTAAAGATTACAATTACATCGTCAACAGCTTTGGGCCCTATGCCGACATCTGTGCAGAATGCGGACGCTGTGGTGTCTTTTGTAGTGACATAGGGGTATGTTCCCTGGTAAAGCGACAGCCCCATGCCCTGGCTGCCCTCAAGAATGACTTTTTTCCCTGCCTTTATGGCCTTATTTACCTCAAGGGCGACGTCTGCAACATAGCCCTTTAGCTTCGGCTCATCCTTTGCAAGAGGGGCAATACGCTTCACACGGTCCTCGTTTGCAGGCCCGCAGCCAGTGCCTGTTGTGCCGATTTTGCACGAGTTCGCGCACTTATCGCGCTCTATATGCTCAGGCATGATAACAGTGCAGTTGTTGTCAACAAAGATACGGCCATCTGTACCTGTTTCAGCAACTTCCTTAAGAAACGTATCCGGGTTTACAAGAACCCCTGCTCCAAGATAAAGCTTTGCGTTTGGGTAGACGAAACCGCACGGAATCTGGCTTAATCCAAACTTCTTGCCATTATGATAAATAGTGTGCCCTGCGTTTGGGCCAACGCCCCCACGCGCTATAATATCGGGCTTGTCGTGGTTTGCGAGGTATCCGGTTATCTTTCCCTTGCCTTCATCTCCGAAAAAACCACCCACAACAACAGTTACACCCATAAGGCATTTTTGTAGTCAAATATTAATAAGATATACACCAATTAATCTTTAGTCAGGGAGTTGTATGCCATGATAAATTCAAAAGTTGTTGCAGCGCTTGTGCTTTTGCTTGTAGTCGCGTTCGGCGGCGGGATAACTTATGTTCTCGAAAATGTATCCGGAGACAGAATAACGAATTTGTTTTCCGGGGCCATTGATAATCCAACAGGGTTTGTAACAAAATACCTGCCCTCAAATAATGAGCCAAGAGACTTGCGAATTTATGCAACACTTGCATTTGTGCATGAGCCGGGACTACATATATCCATCTCAGAGCCCATGGATGCCTTTTCGATACAATACACTGACAGTGATGCAATGGTTTCACTTGGAAGCCTTTCAATAAACAGCCCGACAGAAACCAATATGAACTTTCGAAGTTTTGACGGCAGAGTCTCGATAACAGGAACAGGGCTGTCTTTTTCAGGCACTTCAGGCCAAATAATGTATGATTCCGGTTATATCAGCCAGGAACGCGCAATAACGGTTCGTGGAAGTGAAATAAGATATGCTATGGCTGAGCTTTCAGGCTTGCCAAAGACATCTTTCAACCTCCAAAATGTCACAGGCACCATAACTGTTACAGAAAATGAGAATAAGATTGTGTATTCAGCATCAGACACAGCCATCAAATTTGATTCTTTCAGGGGCAAAATAATAATGCTTTCAGACAACACAATTTTCATTGACGGCACAGGAATTTTTGAAACAGATATGATTCTTGCACCGGGGAATTGAGGGTTTTTATGGTATCCATTCCGATGATTGATGGCGTGTCTTTTTTATTGTTCCTGCTATTTCTCGTAGTCGCATATTACGTATTTCATGTCATAAAGAACACAATAATAATCGCCATTATTTCACTGGCATTTCCTTTTATCTCAAATGCGTTTCTCGGGACAAGCCTGCCCACAAGCATTAGCTCCATTTTTCAGTTTGCAACCGCCGGTGTAGGTGCGTACCTCCTTTACGAATTTCTAAAATGGGTGGTTCGCGCATCAAAGCTTGCGGCGTACATAATTGAATTGATTTTCTGGCCCTTTAAAGTAGTTCTTGGGTTTTTGAAAAGGCTCATTTTTGGCGGGAAAAAGAAAAATTAGAGCGAATCAATCTTGCCAATATTAGTTCTAAGAAGATTCTTTTACAAAGCATCCGGTCAAAATGTCTGTAGACGTTTTATATAAAATAGAATACACGATATCTTTTATGCAAAAATACAATATAGAACTCACTGAAATTGCTGAAAAGAAACTCAGGAAATTCAACTGCGAAATCCAGAAACATTTCTTAAAAAAACTAGAGAAATTACAAATAGAACCCTCGGTTTACGGAAAACCACTTAGAAATGTATTGCACGGAACCTAGGAATTGTATTTCGAACACAAGTACAGAATACTCTATTCAATAAATGAAAACAAGAGATTAGTAGTAATAGAATCTATATTGCACAAAGATGATTTCTAAAAACCAAGTTCTTTTGCAACGTCTGCCAGTTTTCTGGTGTTTCCTTTTTTTGCCTGTTCCTTACCGTTCAAAGCCTCGGCTCTTAATTCCGGGTCTGATAGAATTTCTAATGTGGCTTTCATAGAATCATACTCATCAGTGGATATTGTAATCCACCCAGCTTCGTGCTTTCCTTCATGTGCCGCTTCGCTCATGATATACCCACGCACTTTGCTTTTTAAATAGTTAAAATACGACTATGATGACCCGCATCTACAATAATTCGGATTCCTCAAAGAGCTTTTTTGTTGAACCCAAGCATTACATTTCTTTAGCATGTCGTGGGTGGTGCAAATATCCCATCAACAGCAGCCAATACCCAGTACCCTGCCCCTGGGTCCATACCGCTTTCAAGTGCAAGCTGAATCCACGGATAAGGATTGTCCGGCTCCCAATATGTCAAAAGCGAGGTGAACGGCTTGTCCAACATACTTGATCCAAGCGAATAAAGCTCACAGGCAGCAGTCTTCCCATTACCGAAAGGACCATCGTATGACAACAGCCCTTCAGTACCCCAGTACCCAATAAGATTCCATCCGGCAACAATTATCTTGCTTGGAGGCGTCATTACAGGGCTAAACAAGCTTCCACCCATTGTAAGAATAGTGCTGTTCTCACCATACACCCAGTACCCTTGCCCGGGAACCATTTCACTCAATGTGTCCGGTGCAGGTCCGGGAGTGTAGACAGACCAGTTACCTGTTTGGCTGTCATATGTCCAGACAGAATCAATCATGTCCTCTATGTCTTTGAACACCTCAGCAATGGAGTCTTTCAGCATAACAAACGGCACAGAGATGAGGTTCCATTTCTTATTCAGTGTAATATTAAATGTCGTCCCTTCAACCTTTATCCATTCTATGTCGTGCTCACTCTCATGTCCAAGTGCGTCAGTACAATAAAACTCAAGTTGGTGCAGGCATTCTTCAGTCATAAGTATCTGCGTGCCCTCTTCAGCATCCTGCCATTCGCTCCAGTTACCAGTGTAATCCCACCAAGTTCTCCAGTGGACGGTTGTGTGGTCAACAGGATGCGGTCCTGTATCATTACATGTTAACGTTATGGGCGTCATTGTTGTTATTTTCCATTCCCATTCACAGTCGCCTGTGGAATTATCACAGTATGTGTTCGGTTCTCCAACTTCTTTTATGGGTGTTGGTGGAGTGTTATCAACAAACACACATTGATGCGATATATTTCCCACTTTCTCCACATTGTCAAAACTGTAGTACTCTATGATGTGACAGGATTCGTTCTCAAGGTGGAACGGTTCACCGGTCCACTCTCTCCACTTCGATGGAGGCGATGCAGGATTCATTGGATCGGGCGGGGGTATGGGCACATGTGTTTTACAATCTGTGAAACAGTAGTGCCAGTCCTCTTCATTCTCAAGTCTGGTTACACTGTAATATGTCTTGTTGACGCCTGAAGGATGCGGCAGAGGGTCTTCGGCAGACAGCACGATTTCTGTGCTTGAGTTTATCCATTCTGTCCCGTTTTCTTCAAAATATGGCCTGCCATAAGTCTTATTCGTAATTGGCGGAGTCTTGTCCATATATATGCAGTCCCATTTTATTGAACTGTTTGCATTCCCTATGCTGCTGTAATATTCAATAACATGGCAGGATTCATTTCCTCCACTGAAAGGGCCTGTGTAACTATTCCACACATCTCCATATGTGCTTGGCATCCAAGTCCCGCAATTTTCAACAGACCTGCAATAATAATCATCTGCCTCAAACCAGTTGTTCCTGTAAAAAGTAGTGTTTGTGTCTGCACACAGATCTTCGCCTTCTTCTGTTAGTATTGCTACGCGTGAAACAGTGTCAATCCACTGCGAAACGTTATCGGTGTAATACGGGCTATAATATGTCAGGTTGTCGCAAAAGAACTCTATCTCGCAGGTTGAACTGCATCCATCACCCTCAACATCATTTCCATCATCACACTCTTCTCCGTCATCAAGTATGCCGTCACCGCAGAAAGGATGGTAATCAAGTGTGCAGTCCGGGAGGCAGGTGTAGTGTTCGGGTGCACTTCCATCGCACTCTTCATAA
>JAFCBV010000043.1 GCA_017610545.1 Candidatus Nanohalarchaeota archaeon
ATGGCAGGCGCGACAGGTGATATGATTGACAAGGTTGTAAAGATTATGGTTTCTGAAAAGAAAGTGCGCCTTGACAGGGCAAAGGAAGTTCTTCTGGAAATGCAGAAAGAAGAAGATATTCAAAATTAAATACGTGCTAGCCTCAAAATACTATTGATGGACTCCGAGAATGTTTTGAAGGGATTTTTTGTTTTTCTATTATTTCTTGTTTTTGTGCCAATACTCATTGTCTTTGCAGAGCCTGATTGGTCGCTTAACAAAACCAATTTCACTGACATGACATACACAATCGATATCGTGAGCCTTGAGTTCAATGTGACGTGGGATACAGTGTCTTCACTTGATACAGTCCTTATAGAACACAACCTGACAGGAGTTCTTCAGAATTATACTGTTGACAATAATGTCAGCGCAGAGTATTATTACAATTGGACAGGAATCCTTTCGGGCGGCGATTATGTCTGGCGCGAGTACGCAAACGACACATCACCTGCGATTAATCTTACAGACGAATTTTTCTTTACTGTTGCAAAGGCAGATTCGACAATATACTTGTATGTTAATGAAAGCCGCGCGAACTTCCAATCAGGTGGCGGGCAGAATGTCAATGTGACCGTAGTCCTGCAGAACACGTCATCTGTGGATGTTGAGATAAGAACTAATTATTCTGATGGTGTAGATAAACAATGGGACACAGGAGCAAGCCCACTTGAGAACACATCCGCTCTTCCGGTTGCAGGAATGTATTATTTCAATGCAACTTTTGCAGGAGATGAGAACTTTACAGGCTCAAGTGAGAGCTGGATTGTGGCTGTTTCTCAGTCGTATCTTGAGGTCAATCTTACGTTTCCTTCAACAGAGTCAACGACGAATGTAATTCAGAACTATACATTTACAGTCAATGCCAGCGTAATGTGCATGCAGGGAATATGCGGTACTGTGAACGGAACGGTGAGGTACAATGATTCCGGTACAGACCCGGACACCACAGTAAGCATTGCGTATGGCGCGACCCCTGTTTTCGTGGATGAGCAAATCCCGTTAGCTGAGAAGACTTGCGGGGTGATGAGCACGGGTGATGAGTGCAATCTTTCATGGGTGTTTAATGCAACAGGAACTATTGGAGAGGACGTGCGCCTTGGAGTTATCTTTAACGGAACATCTGCAGGAGTGCCACAAAACCACACAGACAACGCAACAATTTCTATTTTTGGTTGTGTGACAGACATAACAACAACATGGTCTGGCATAGATTTCGGGGAGCTTTTGCCAAACACTGTCGGAAATGCCGCGTCAGGAAATGACGGCGGGCTCTACAATATAACAGTCAATCCCGGAAGCTGTAATACAGACATTTACATCAAGGGGACAAATATCACCAATGAAACCTTTGGTTCCTATATTCCGATAATCAATTTTTCGTGGAGCAGCACGTCAAATGTGTACGCGTCTTCGTCTGCCATGCAGGAGACATACATTTCATTAAAGCCAAATGTGCCTCAAAACACGAACGTGACTACATGGTATTGGCTGGATGTACCGCCTGTATACGCGGGCGCGTACAACGGCACAATATACGTTTCAGGTGTTATAAGTGGAGACCCGGCGCCTTAGTTTGTATTTGATGATTCTGGTTTTTTTAGCGCCAGCAATTTTCTCTGCTACAGCAAATGCAATATCTCTTGGGACATATCCCAAGTCAGACACTGTTTTTGTATCTGCAGGAAGTTATGCAACAGTAGATATTCTTTTCTGGAATACAGGTACTGAAAAATATTCTGTTGAGATTGAACCCCGAAGGCAACCCGAAAGATGGTATGTTGTTGCAGTTCCAAAAAAATTCGAGATTGGGCCGGGAGTTGAATATATTCAAAAAGAGGACCTGCTTTTGCCCGGACAAAGCGCACCCATTGCTGCAAGAGTGGTTCGTGTTGTGATAAGCGTGCCTCTGAGCGCAAGGGCAGGTGAATATGAAGTTGCATTGCAGGCTCTTGCAGGTGGCGGGGATGGAGTTATGTCTGTTTCGCAGGCAAGAGTTTTCAGTTTTCAGGTTCATGTTGAAAATTCAGGAGATGTTTCATCATCCGAGCAGGAGGCAGAGAAACCAATCATGACGGATTTTGAAGAGATGGGGCAGGGAATTATTGCAAGAGAAGAGGTTCCATTTACACAAGAAAATTCAGGCAATAGCCGTATTTTTTTCATAATAATTATAACTGTCTTGATACTAGGCGCCTCATGGAGAATAATGGTTTCAAAATAAGGCTACAGGGCACACCGTCATATGTCGAACTGATTGTTTACCTATTTGTTAGGTTTTTAAAGATATCTCTGCCCTAATCACAATATACACATTCTGATTCTCGAAAAATTGGGGAGATTATGGAAAGCAAAACAGGAATTGTCGGCTATGGTGCATATATTCCGCGCCTTAGGATTAAGGTTGAGACAATAGCAGATGTCTGGGGCAAGGATGGGGCGGCCATAAAGGCAGGGATGAAGCTCGTTGAAAAGTCGCTTCCGAACATTGATGAGGACACAATTACAATAGCTGTGCATGCAGCGCACAATGCGCTTCATCGTGCGGGAATAGACCCCGCGAAAATAGGTGCGATTTATGTTGGCTCAGAGAGCCATCCATATGCTGTGAAGCCTTCATCAACAGTTGTTGCAGAGGCGATACAGATGTCTAATGATTACACTGCTGCAGACCTTGAGTTTGCGTGCAAGGCAGGAAGTGCTGCTGTGCAGCTGTGTATGGGCCTTGTGGGCGCAGGAATGATGGAATACGGGCTTGCAATAGGTGCTGATACTGCACAGGGCGCGCCCGGTGATGCACTTGAATACTCTGCAGCAGCAGGCGGGGCTGCGTTTATAATTGGCGCAAAAAAAGAAGAGATGATTGCAACAATAGATTGCACGTATTCTTTTTCGAGCGACACTCCTGATTTTTGGAGAAGAAAGCTTGCCAAGTACCCGTCGCATGGCGGAAGGTTTACGGGTAAGCCTGCGTATTTTCGGCACGTTGAATCTGCGACAAAAGGTATTCTTGAGAGAACGGGTATGAAAATAGAGGATTTTGATTATGTTGTTTTTCACATGCCGAACGGGAAATTTCCTTCAGTTGTGGCAAAAAAGTTTGGAATACCTCCTGAAAAGATGGAGGCGGGTTTCGTGGTGTCAAAGATCGGTAACACGTATTCCGGTTCGTCAATACTTGGCTTGACTGCGGTGCTTGACATTGCAAAGCCAGGGCAGAAAATACTTATGACCTCTTATGGATCCGGTGCAGGAAGTGATTCTTTTGTGTTCACAGTTACAGACGCAATAGAGAAGAAAAGAAACCTTGCGCGGACTACAGAAGAATACATAAAAGATAAGGTGTATGTGCCCTACACAACATACGCGAAATATAGGGAAAAGATTTGTTGAATTTTTGGTGAAAAATGTGAGAGTTGCAGTAATCGGAGTGGGCTTGACGAAGTTCGGCGAGCATTGGGACAAAGGTTTAAGAGACCTTGCTCTTGAGGCAGGGCTTAAGGCAACAGCAGATGCAAATCTCCATGGTAATGAAATTGATGCTGTATATCTTGGTAATATGAGCGCAGGCAGATTCACAGGACAAGAGCATCTTGGCGCGCTAATTGCAGACCAGGTTGGCCTGAATATCCCGGCAACGCGCGTTGAGGGTGCGTGCGCATCAGGCAGCATTGCCGTGAGACAGGCAGCACTCGCAATCATGTCCGGCCAGCACGAGATTGTGCTTGCAGGCGGGGCAGAGAAGATGACTGATATTTCAACAGAGTTTGCAACAACAGGCCTTGCAGGCGCGGCAGATGAGGAATGGGAGGGCTTTAATGGTGCGAACAACGCGCGAGCAGCTTGCAGAAATATCTGTAAAAAACCACCACAATGCGACAATGAATCCTATTGCGCAATATCCATTTGAAATTTCTGTTGAAAAGGTTTTGAAGTCATCAATGGTTGCAGACCCGCTTACACTTCTTGACTGCTCGCCTTTGACAGACGGCGCCGCAGCAATAATACTCGCGCGCGAGGATATCGCGAAAAAATATACCGACACCCCTGTATATCTTACAGGATCCGGTCAGGCATCTGATACGCTCGCGCTACATGACAGAAGCTCGCTCACAGGGGTTCTTGCAGCAAAGATTGCATCTGAGAAAGCATACAAGATGGCAGGGGTTACAGCAAAAGACATACCTGTTGCAGAGGTCCATGATTGTTTTTCAATTGCAGAGCTTATGGCAATTGAGGATATTGGCTTTGTTTCGAAAGGCGAGGGTGGAAAATTTGTTCAAGACGGGCAGACAAAGATTGGCGGCAAAGTTGCTGTGAACACATCAGGCGGTCTCAAGGCCTGCGGGCATCCGGTTGGCGCAACAGGCATTAAGCAGGCAGCGGAAATTGTGATCCAGCTTCGCGGTGATGCCGGAAAAAGGCAGGTTGACGGCGCGGAAATCGGGCTGACGCATAATGTTGGAGGAAGCGGCGCGACATGCGTAGTTAACATCTTTAGGAGATAATTTTTATGCACAAAACATCAGTTCCAGGGGTTTGGAGAAGGTTCAAGAACAGGTATCAAATAGTTGGCACTCAATGTGAGACATGTAAAACAAATTTCTATCCACCGCGCGAGCTTTGTCCAAAGTGCAGGCGAGGCGGAAAAATTTCTGAAAAGAAATTTGCAGGACTAGGAAAAATTGTTACCTATACGCGTGTTCACGCTGCGCCTGCGGGTTATGAGAAGCAAGTGCCTTATGCAGTTGCAATTGTGCAACTTGAAGAGGGGCCAATGCTTACAACTCAGATTGTTGATTACAATACTGATGAGCTGAAAATAGGGCAGAGTGTTCGGGCGACATTTCGGAAAATGTATGAGGATGGGGATGAGGGGATTATACACTACGGGACAAAATTCACTCCAATACGAGAGTCTTAAAAATGTTTTCTAAATTAGCAGGCGGTCTTGCAGAAAAAATTGACCCAAGCATTTCTGTTCAGACAAAATGCGATTCTGTTGAAACCACTAATCTGAAAGAGTACAATTCTGTTAATCAGCATACCTGTAATCCAACGAAGTTTGCCGAAAAAAGAAAAGGGCTTTCTGTTCTATTGCCTGAGCTTCCAACAAGAGATTCTGTTGCAGAATCTATTGCATTTCTCAAACTGCACAAGCTGTATTACCCTCTTGCATCTGTTGTCGGAATGATGTTGCTTTATGTTGTATATCGGCCGGCTTTTTTGGTTCTTTCATTTATTGTGCTGGGTGTTGTAAGCAGGATTCACCAGAGATTCCTTCGCGGGATTAGCATAGGCTTTGAGACAATAATCTTCGGCATGGCGATTGTCGGAAGGCTGTACGGTCCGTGGCCTGCTGTTTTAATTGGTTTCATAGCGCTCCCGATAAGCGTTGTTTATACTGAAGAGGATGTCAAGTGGATGCCTGTCGCGCTTGCAGGAATGGTTCTTACAGGATTTCTTGCAGGTACCTTGCCTGTAATGAATATACTTATGCTTGGAATTGTTTTGACGCTGGTGTATGATGTAGCGACGTGTTCAGTGTATTTGTTTGTGTTTCGCTCACGGATTTTTACGACGGGATTGTTTGCAGCAAGTCATATTATGTTTAATTATTTTCTTTTCTCTTATTTCGGGGAAACAGTTTTAAGCATGCTTGCATAATGTGATGTTATGAGTTTAGTTCATCTGACAGAGGAAAATTTTGACGGCGAAGTTATACAATCAGATATTCCTGTGCTTGTTGACTTTTGGGCGACATGGTGTCCTCCATGCAAAATACTTGCACCTGTTTTTGAAGAGCTTGCAGGAGAATACGAAGGCAAGATGAATTTTGCAAAGCTTGACACTGATGAGGTTCGGGCTGTTGCGCAAAAATATAGCATAATGAGCATTCCGACATTGATTGTTTTCAAGGGCGGAAAAGAGGTTGAGCGCATGGTTGGCGCTTTGCCGAAAGAGTCTTTGAAAGAAAAGATTGATGCTCTTCTTTAAGCAGTAGACTGTGGAATACATGCAGATTCTTCGTGATGGGTATTATTTCTTTTTTGTATTCTTAGTCTTTTCGTCAGTTTCTTATTTTTTTAATGGATATATTTCAATACTGTTTTTACTGGTTGGGGTGTTTTGTGTGTTGTTTTTTAGAGACCCTGATCGAAAGACAGTTTCTGATGATACACTTGTTTATTCAGCGTGCGACGGAAAAATCATGGATATTTGTGAGACTTCGGAGCCCGAATTTTTGAAAACAAAGGCTGTGCAGATTTCGGCTTTTCTTTCACCTTTTGATGTGCATATTAACAGGGCTCCGATTAAAGGAATGGTCGTGAAGCAGGAGCGAATAGGTCATGGCTTTGCACCGGCTTTTCTTGAAAGCGCAAAAGACAATTCCAAAAACTTCATTTTGATAAAAGGCAGAAGAGCGGATGCGCTTGTTGTTCAGGTAGTTGGTCTTGTTGCAAGGCGCATTGTTTCCTGGGTTGGTGTGGGCGACAAGATTTTGCAGGGGCAGAAAATAGGGATGCTTCGTTTTGGCTCGCGGACAGACGTTTTTGTGCCGAAGTCAAAAGTAAAAAAAATTCTTGTAAAAAAGGGAGAGCGGGTTTTTGCAGGAAAGACTGTTTTAATTCAATTAAATAATATAAGGACGTAAGAAGAAATATTCTTGAGATCATATGCCCTACAAATATAAGACCGGTGGAAAGAGGCGCGCAGCTTCTGTTAAAATTCGCACAGGCCTTCCGACGCTTTTTACAGTTGCAAATGCGCTGTTTGGATTTTTGTCAATAATACATACTGCCAGAGGCGCGTATTCTGATGCGGCGATTCTTATTTTTGTTGCAATGCTCTTTGATGCCGTGGATGGGCGGGTTGCGCGAAAGATGGGCGTCACAAGTGACTTTGGAGTTGAGGTAGATTCTCTTGCAGATGCAATTTCTTTTGGAGCCGCTCCTGCATTTCTTGTATATATGCAGTGGTTTCAGCAGTACAATTATCTTGGAATGCTTATTGCGTCAAGCATAGTTGTCTGCGGCATACTACGTCTCGCGCGTTTCAATATTACCGGACCTGAACCGTATTTTATTGGGCTTCCGATACCTGCTGTCGGTGCGTTTCTTGCAATGCTTGTGCTTTCAGGCACAAATATCGCATCGAACCAGCTCGCAATATGGGTGCTTGCATTGTCGTATTTGATGGTGTCAAACGTAAGATACCCGAATTTCAAGCAGCGTATCAGGACTAAGAACATGTCGCTTTTCATATTTGGCTTTGCACTTTTGGCAGTTTTGGTGATGCTCATTGATCCGAATAAGTTTCTTATATTTCCATTTCTTTACTATATTTTAGCAGGTCCTATTGTGGAGGCAAAAAAAAGACGGGAATAATTGTATTTAACAGAACCAAAATCCACACAACCTTTATAAAATTTGCTTGGGCACTATTTACACGTTTTCTCTAAACGTAGGGTGGTTATTATTAAGATTCCAAAAACTGTATCGCACTATTGTCCTTCGTGCAAAAAGCACACACAGCAGACCGTAGATCGCGTGAAGACAAGCGGTAGAAGAAAAACCAGCAATTTGAAGGCCGGAAGCCGGTACAGGCTTAAAAAGGTCAACAAAGGCTATGGTGGTTCCCCATATCCGCTCATACAAAACGGCGTGAAGTATGGTGCAAAGACGTCCCAGAAGATACTTTTACGGTACAAGTGCAAGGATTGCGGTAAAAAGAGCCAGGGAAACAATCCTATTCGTGCAAAAAAGTTTGAAATTGAGGCAAAGGAGTGAATACTTATGTCAGGCAAATTCGTTAAAGTAAAGTGCCCGAAGTGTAACAATGAGCAGAATATATTCAGCAAGCCTGCAACTGTGGTGAAGTGCCTTGTTTGCGAAGATGTTCTTGCAAAGAACACTGGCGGGGAATGCAGCGTTTCAGCAACAGTCATACAAATTCTAGAATAGTTAGTTGACCTGCTTGTAAAGGAGTCATTATTATGCCAAGCTATAAAGAATATCCTGAAGAAGGAGAATACGTACTAATTACAGTTAAATCTCTGAATCCTAACAGTGCTTTTGCAAATCTGGATGAATACGAGGGTATTTCCGGCATGATACATATTTCTGAAGTAGCAAGCACATGGGTGCGAAGCATAAGGGATTTTGTGAGTGTTGGCCAAAAAACAGTTGCTAAGGTGACTGCAATTGATCTGGCGAGAGGATATATAAATCTTTCAATTAAGCGGGTCTCACCATCGGTTCGCAGGGCGAAGATAACTGAGAGCAGAAACGAGAAAAAGGCAGACAACTTACTTGGATTTGTTGCAGAGGACCTTGGCAAGACAAAAGAAGAGGCGTACAAGGTATGCGGATTTGAGATGCAGAAGAAGTTCGGGAATCTTTACTCTGCATTTGAGGCTGCTGCGGAATTCGGGGCAACAGAGCTTGAAAAAGAAGGCATTGATTCTACCTGGGCAAAAAAGATTGAAGACTTCGCAAAAAAGAACATCAAGCCAAAGGAAGTTTCGATAACAGGAAAGCTTATAATTCGATCATATGCTTCTGAGGGCATAAACGTCATAAAAGAAGCAATAATGTCAAATGCTACTGAGGGTGTGACTGTGTCATATGTCGGAGCACCCAAATACAAAATTGAAGCTGTTGCGAAGAACTATATTGACTGCGAAAAATCAATAAATACAGTGAACAGCAAAATTATAAGTGCAATAACAAAGGCTGGCGGGGAAGCAGAGTTCGTACGGGACAAATCTTGATTTTGTGAACAAAATGGGCGCGCACCATATCATGAGATGCACTGAATGTTGGCAATACACTATGCAGGGCAAATGCCCTTCATGCGGCTCAAAAACGCGTGATCCAAAGCCGCTTCGGTACTCGCCACCTGACAAATACGGAAAGTACAGGCGCATTGCGCTTAAGGAGTTGAGGAAAAATGAGTGAAACAAAAATCATTCTTACCGGGAAAAAACCTGTTTTGAAAAACCCTATACTTGTTGAAGGCCTGCCCGGAATAGGGTATGTCGGTAGAAACGCAGTTGCATATCTTATTGAGGAACTTGGTGCAGTAAAGTTTGCAGAGCTTTCATCGCACCACTTCCCGCCTGTGGTTTTGATAGATGCAAAAAAGAATGGAAAAATTGTTGGCCTGAAAAACGAGTTTTATTATGTAAAAGCCCCTGCCGGAACATCGCGGGATATAGTAATTCTTGTCGGGGATTCACAGAGTATAGATTCTTTAGGGCATTATGAAATTGTTGACACAGTACTTGATTTTGCAAAAGAGCTTGGCATAAAGGAAATAATAACAACCGGCGGCTTTGCAACGGGCGAGCTTGTCGAGCGCGCACCCAATGTCTTTGGAGCTGTTGCTGATGAGAAATATGCAGCGCGCTTTGAAAAGAACGGCGTCAAATTCAAGGGCACGAATATCGGGCAGATAATCGGTGCATCCGGGTTGCTTATTAGCATGGGACACGAGAGAGGAATGAATGGTATCTGCC
>JAFCBV010000044.1 GCA_017610545.1 Candidatus Nanohalarchaeota archaeon
TGCATACAAGCACTCAAAGGAAGAATAGAGAACAGCGTTGTTGCAAAAATTGTTCGGGAAGAAACACAATTCTAGTTGATGCCAAAAAACACAACTTAGCAACCTTTATATACTTTACACGTGAATATACGTTGTTAAAACTCAAAACTTCTTTCATTGGAAGAAGGAATCCTGCAGAACCTGCAGGGTTTGATAGATTGTGTGCAAACATTTGCTAAAATCAGCGCATAATCTATAGCGGCAAAATCTGAATAGCCAGATTGTGTTGTCATATTAGGTAATGTTGTAGTGTCAGGAGACGAAAGAAATGGGTACAGTTCATCGGCCAAGAAGGGGCTCGCTTGCAGTTGCGCCGAGAAAGAGATCAAAGCGCATATACCCCCGAGTATCTTCAAAGAGAGCGATGAAAGATGTAAAGCCTCTTGACTTTGCAGGTTACAAAGTTGGGATGACAGAAGTTCGCATGATTGACGACAGGGTAGGGTCTCCAACACACAACCAGCAGGTTGTTGTTTCTGCAACAGTAATTGAGACACCACCGCTTTATGCAACCGGTGTTCGCGCGTACAGGAAGCATCCATATGGCGAGGATCCTGTTAGCGAGATTTGGGCCGAGCAGAAAAAAGAACTCTCAAGAAAAACAAGTATTTCAAAAAAGAAAGTTGATGTTTCAAAAAAGATGGCAGAGCTTGAAAAAAAGCTTGAAGATTTCTCAAAAATTACACTTATTGTTAACACACAGCCTGTTAACGCAGGTATAAGCAAGAAAAAGCCAGAGCTTTTTGAGTCAGATCTCGGTGGAAGCGTAGCTGAAATGTTCGCATATGCAAAAGAGCATATTGGAAAGGAAATCCCGGTAAAGGATGTTTTTGTTGAGGGCGAATATATTGATACTGTAGGCGTTACTGTCGGAAAAGGATTTCAGGGAAGTGTAAAGCGATTCGGTGTTAAGCTTCTTGCGAAAAAATCGCAAAAACTGGTAAGAAAAGCAGGTAATCTCGGACCTTGGCACCCACACAAAGTCAGCCCAAGAGTTCCGCAAATGGGTCAGATGGGATTTCACAAACGCACCCAGTTCAACAACAGGATACTTAAGATAGGCGAAGATCCAAAGGAAATAAATGCCGATGGCTGGAAGAGATATGGCCTTGTGAAAGGGCAATATCTTTTGGTTCGCGGCTCAATACAGGGTCCGACAAAAAGAGTAATAAGAATGCGGCATGCTTTGCGCTCTCACATGGGCAAGGTCTTGTCACCGCAGATAGTTTCACTTAAAGTATAAGAAATGAAGTGTGTCATACAATGAAAGCAATAATTCATGCTGTTAACGGCTCAAAAAAAGGAGAGGTAACTCTTCCTGCACAGTTTGGCGAAGAATACAGGCCGGATGTCATAAAGCGCGCTGTCCTTGCAATGCAGAGCAATGCAAGGCAGGCATATGGCGCAAACCCGGACGCAGGTTTCAGGACCAGTGCAAAGCACATTGCCCGAAGGCGAAAATACGGCACCTGGGCAAACAAGAACATGCACAGGATACAGAGAATTCGTATCGGCTCAGGCCATATGTCAGGCATCGCACGGCTGGTACCGGGCGCAGTCAAGGGAAGGCGCGCGCACCCACCGAAAGCGGAAAAAGTATGGTCCGAAAAAATCAATGACAAAGAAAGGCGCCTTGCAATACGCTCTGCAATCGCAGCAACAGTGAATCCTGAAACTGTAAAAGAAAGAAATCATGTTTTTGACTCGAAAATCGCGTTTCCGTTGGTTGTCGAGGGTGCATTTGAGAAAATTCCAAAGACAAAAGACATCATTGAGGCTCTTGAAAAGATAGGGCTTGAGGGCGAAATTGTGCGTACAAAAGAAAAAAACATTCGTGCAGGGCGCGGCAAGAACCGTGCAAGGCCATACAAGAAAAAAATCGGTCCTTTAATCGTTGTTGCAAGCGACAAAGAGTCTGTAAAGAAATCCGCAGAAGCAATACAGGGCGTTGACGTTGTGCAGGTTGACCAGCTCAATGCAGAGATGCTTGCACCGGGCACAAAGCCCGGAAGGCTCACAGTCTGGACAGAGTCCGCTGTTGAAAGGCTTTCAAAAGAGAATTTGTTCATGAAGTGATTTTTATGGCTGTTGAAGAAAAACCAATAAAAGACACTGCAGAAAAGCCTGTAGCAGAAAAAGAAAAAGTGTCAGAAACAGCTGAAAAAACAGAAAAATCCGTAATTGAAGCTCCAAAGAAAGAGGTCGCTCCAAAAGCAGTTGAAAAGAAAGCAGCACCTGTTTCAATAAAGCCAAAAAAAGCAGAAGGAAAAAAGAAAGTTCCTCCAAAAGCAGAAAAAAAAGAAGTCCCAAAGCAGCCAAAAATAGACCCTTGGACCGTACTTAAATTCCCTCACCTGAGCGAAAAATCAACAGCAAACATTGAGCTTCAAAACAAGCTTGTATTCATAGTTAAAAACCGCGCATCAAGAAAGCAAATAAAAGATGCTATTGAGGTCGCGTTCAATGTAAAAGTTGTCAAGGTCAACATGACATCGACAACAAAGGGCGAGAAAAAGGCGTTCGTGCGCCTTGACGCGAAAAACTCGGCTGCTGACATTGCAACGAGATTGGGTATGATGTAGTATGGGAAAGCGAATCATTGCACAGGCAAGAGGGCACGGGTCCCTGACATACAGGGCGCCAAGCCACAGGTATGTCGGCAGGGTTCGATATAGGGCTCTTGTCAAAGGCAATGCAAAAGGTATTATTGCAGACCTTATTAATGATCCGGGGCGAAGCACACCAATTGCAAAACTTGCGTATGATGACGGCACAGAATGCCTTGTTCCGGCAGCGCACGGAATGCAGGTTAAGGCTCCTGTGAGTATAGGCGATGATGCTGTGCTTGCAGAAGGAAATGTACTGCCTCTTGGCAACATTCCTGCAGGATTATATGCTTATAATATCGAACTCACACCAGGGGATGGCGGAAAGATTGTTCGCGCATCAGGCGGGTTTGCAATAATAATGTCACACGAAGGAAGCAGAACCGTAATAAAGCTTCCTTCAAAAAAGTTAAAGACACTTGACTCCCGTTGCAGGTCAACACTTGGCGTTGCAGCAGGGTCAAACAGAAAGGCAAGGCCGTTCGCAAAGGCCGGAAAAAAGCATCATGCAATGCGCGCACGTGGTAAGCTTTACCCAAGGACAAGCGCTCGTGCAATGAATGCAGTTGACCACAAGTTTGGTGGCTCAAACCTCGGTGTCACAAAGACATCCAGCAGGCACGCCCCGCCAGGAAGAAAGGTCGGAAGCATTGCTGCAAAGGGAACAGGGCGAAAAGGAAAGCGTTAGAGGATTATTATGAACGACGAAAACACTTCAGAAGCAGTGGAATCAAAGTACAAAAAGTTCAAATTTAGGGGATTGACCTACGAAAAGGTTCTCGCCCTCCCAAAAGAAGAATTTTTAAAACTCATAACAAGCAGGGAACGAAGAAAACTCAAGCGCGGGCTTACGCACGCAGAGAAAAAGTTTCACGAAAGATTAGTCAAATCTGACAACAAAAGATTCATAAAAGCAAAATGCCGTGACATGGTTGTGTTCCCGGACATGGTGGGATTAAAAGTTGGTATTTATAATGGTAAGGAGTTTGTGCAGGTTGAAATACAGCCGGAGATGATGGGTCACAGGCTCGGAGAGTTTTCACTCACGAGAAGGGCACCAAAGCACTCCGGACCAGGTATCGGCGCAACAAGGTCAAGCAGGTTCGTGCCGCTCAAGTAAGGTGTTATGACATGTACCCTCTAAAATCTGATGATAAAACAAACGCAAAAGTATGCGCAAAGGCAGTTAAAATATCCTTTAAGCAGGCGCGCGAGATTGGCAGGCTCATAAAGGGAAAGAAATCAAGTGCCGCAATAAAATACCTTGAAGAGGTCATAGTACTGAAAAAGCCGGTTCCTTTTGGCAGATTCAACACAAACATGGCGCACAGAAGCGGTATGTCTGCGGCGTCATACCCTGTAAATGCAGGCAAAAAGATGATTGAGCTGCTTGAAAGTGCAGAAAAAAACGCAGAATACAAAGGTCTTGAAGTAAAAAATCTTTATGTTAAGAATGTATGGGCGACAAGGGCGTCTTCATACACCACACCAAAACGATCTCCATTTCGCGGACGGTCAAAGAAGAGCGCGAACATATCCCTTTTGCTCGAGGAGCGGGAAGTAAAGGCTGTCAAGGCAGTTGAAAAGCAAAAGCCAGCTAAGAGCAAACCAGAGGCAAAGGCGCCTGTGGCTGCCAAGAAAGAAACGCCAAAACCAAAGGTGGACAAGCCAGATACAAAAAAAGTGAATGTAGCGCCCGTCAAAAAAGACGCGAAGCCTGTTGTAAAAGAAAAAACAGAAGCAAAAAAAGCAGTTGAAGAAAAACAAGAGGTTGCAAAAGCATGATTGAGAGAAAGTTCATTGTAAAGGGCACAAGAAAGATGGAGCTCGAGGATTATCTTGAGAAATCCCTTTCAGGTGCAGACTACAGCCACTCGGTCATAAAAAGGACGCCTCTTAGTACAAGGATAATGATTTACGCAGGTCGCCCGGGCATGGTCATTGGCCGGAGCGGAGCGAAAATAAAAGAATTGACCGAAGTTATTGGTACGCGATTTGAGATAGCAAATCCACAGATTGAAGTTGCAAACATAGAAGGCGCGCACCTTGACGCGGTTGTTATCGCAAAGCAGATTGCATATTCACTTGAACGCGGGACAAAGTATAGGCGCGTTGTAAATATCATGCTCAAGAACATTATGAGTGCAGGAGCACTTGGCGTTGAAGTATGCCTTGCAGGAAAGGTGTCCGGCGCGCGCAAAAGGACTGAGAAGTTCATGCGCGGGAACCTCAAGAAAAGCGGGCACTCAAGAGATATATGTACAAACTATGGCCAGACAACCGCAAACCTGAGACCTGGTGTCATTGGGATAAAAGTTCGCATAATGCACACACTTCCTGATGTTTTGCTTGTTGAGAAAAGGCTCAAAGCCATCCTTGAAAAGCCTGTAGAAGAAGAGGAAAAGGCCGCTTCTGAAAAGGGCAAAAAAGATGCAATAATAGAGCTTGTAAAAGCACCTGCTGCTGAAGCAGAAACAAAAGACGTGGCTGAAGAAAAAAAGGAAAAGCCAAAGGATGAGAAAAAGAAAGATGATGTGGTAAAAGAAGAATCTCCAAAAAAAGAGCCTGTGAAAGAAAAGGCGAAACCAGAGACAGATGAAAAGAAAACCGAGCCGGCAAAATCAGAAGAAAAAGCTGAAAAGAAATCAGAAGAGCCGGCAGCTAAAAAAGAGGAAAAGCCTGTAAAAGAAGAAAAAGTTCCTGAAAAGCAAAATGACGTGGTGGTTTCGGATAAAGACTCCGTGGTGGACGCGCCAGTAAAAGAAGTTGAGAACAAAGCATCTGTTGAGAAAGAAGCTCCTAAAAAAGGTGAATAATTTTGAAATCAAAAGCATCAATAAAAGACATGTCCGTTGAGAATCTTAACAAGAAACTCTCCGAGCATCGCCTTGAGCTTGCAAAACAGAAAGGCAAGTCCTACATGGGCATTGTGCCTGACAATCCGGGAAATATCAGGAAAATGAGAAAGGATGTTGCAAGAATACTTACTGTGTTGAAATCACGCGAAAAGAGTTTATGAGTTTAAATGGCTGAAATTCAGCCAATAAAAAAATGAGGTTTGAAAAACAAGATGGAAAATGTTTGTCCAAAATGCGGGCTTCCAAAAGAGCTCTGTGTCTGCGAAACAATATCCAAAGAGGCACAGAAGATAAGAATATACACAGTGCAAAAGCGCTTC
>JAFCBV010000045.1 GCA_017610545.1 Candidatus Nanohalarchaeota archaeon
TGATATATCGTTGTGGACATGAGGGTTTTTGAAATAAAATCTTTTTATATATATGCTACGTCCTTGTGTAAAAAGTCTCTCTTTTGTGTACAAAGTCGGTCATTTTTCGGACTTTTTACACAAAGCCGGTAGTTACAGCGTCTATACATAGTATTATTTAGCAAACGCCAAAAGCAGCACTCCAAACACCCCTGAAAGAATACCTGCAATGATACGATATTTGTATTTTTTGACATCAATTTCATGAAAGAAAATAACTCCGACTCCGACAGCCCAAATCACATTAGCCTGGATTATAACATATGCAACAGAAACCTCCAGAAACTTAAATGAGCTAAGCAAAAAGTACGCAGCCCCAAGATAAATAACTCCTGCAAAAAATGCCAAAAAATTGTCTCGTTTACTTACTGCCAGCAGATTTTTCTTCAAAACAAGCGCAAGAATTACAAGAGACACCAAAGAGCTTGCACTCCACACCACCTGCTGTTCTATGACTCCCAGTGGAATCGCCAACTTATTCAAAATTGACACCACTGCAAGCAAAAATCCGGCAAATACCGCCATCAAAATACCACCAAAGTCCGTGGGTTTATAGTTGTCAGACTGACCCGTTGTTTTACTCAACACATACGCTGACAGGACCACGAATATTCCGCCGGAAACAACATAGAATGGATTCACAGTAAGGTGTTCTTTCAAAAGCACAAACCCAAGAATTATTCCAAAAAGAGGTGAGAAATTTTTCCACGGGTTGGCTTTTGAAATACCTATCTTGCTTACAGAACGTATGAACAAGTAAACTCCGCCAGCCCAGATAGGACCTATCAACACAGAATACATGAAATAAGGACTGCCAATCTTTGAATAAAGCCCGGGCAACAAACCATTATACACGGCCATAGCAAGTGAGCCTAAAAAGAAAGCAAGAACCATTACAAGAGTAAACAAAACAGAGTCCTGTTTTGCCAATTTTTTTGGCGCAGGGTACAATCCCATGAAAACAGAGCCCATAAGAGCGAAAGCAAAGCCTGTCAGCACCGTAGAATCCATAAAACTAATGCAACAGGGATGTTTATTAAATAGGTACGCCTTATTCTACGCCTAACCCATATACCTGCCCCTGCTAATGCCAAGAACACTTTTGCAATTAGGGCACGAGTAAAGTATTTCTTGTTTTAAAATACCCATCCCTTTTGTTTCCTTCTCTACGGTTTCAAGAGTAACTTTTCCTTTACAGTACGGACAATTTGCCATAATGAATACATCCGAATACAATTACTCAATCAATCCCAAAATAGCTTCTTTTGGGTTCTCTGCCTTTGTAACACCTGAAGCAAGAAGCACACCTACTGCGCCCAGCCTCATTGCAACATCAATATCCTCTTTTGTCTTGACACCCGCGCCCGCAAGAACTTCTGTGCTCGGGCTGACAGCCTTAACGCGCCTGACAGTCTCCTCAATCACTTCAGGAGCCGCACTTGAGACAGAAATATCACCACCAATTAATTCCGGCGGCTCATAAGCAATAAAGTCCGGCTTAAAGCGCGCGAGTTCTTCTGACTCAGTAGCGTCCTTTGAGCACACAATAGACTTCATGCCAAGAGATTTCATGCGCCCGACTGTTTTGCCGATAACTTCGTGCTCAATCCTTTTCTCAGAATGATTTATCAACGAGCCAATAGCTCCGGCAGATTGGGCTGCTTCAGGGAGAACCGCGCCAGTGAACGCGCCGAACCCTGCCGGGTCAATGTGCTGGGCAAAGACGTCAATATTGACCGCGCTCCTCACGCGAAATATATCTGCTGCCTGCACTGCAACAGAAACAGGAACTCCTGTTTTTCCGGCAACCTCTTCTGCTGCCTTTGCAAGGGAAACTGCGTTCTCGCTAATCGACTCTTTGTATGTCTTAAAGTTTATGATTATTATTGGTTTCATAATTTCGTGCTTTGACCTGCGGCATATATTCTTAAAACAAAAAAAGTCTCATAAATCATGGCTTCTTGTTCTTCTTCAATTGAAAAATATCGTAACTTAATGGGTCAAAGTCCTGAAGAAATTCAAAATTTTTTGAATACCTCTGTTAAGTATGACCATGAAAAAGCTTCGCAAATACGTGCGTTTTATCAAAAAGATGATAAAATGACCCCTGTGCCCATAGATGTACTGTCCTTACGTACGGTACCGCAAGTGTATGAAGACGGTAGTGCAATTTGCCATGAAGCCGCCATTATGGCTGCTTTGTTGATAAAAGACTCTTTTAATCCAGGGATTTTGCATCTTACATCTGAAAATGTGTGTGGAGGACATTGCATTTGCGCGTATCAGGATCCAAAAACAGAATTATTCGGTGGAGTTGGGTTTTCAAGACACGAAGACTTAAGAGAAAGGCCCGCCACCCATAGTTCTTTAGAATCATTAGCAAACAGTTATCTATTACACAATTTAGACGAATTTTTTTATAAAAGTCTACAAGAGGAATTGGAACAACTCAAAGCCATCCAAGATAATGAAGATTACTATGTTGAGTTACTTGTCTATTTGAATATCTGATACATAGACTTAGAAACACTTTTCTGCCCTAATCCAAATGATTCCAAATCATATCAAACGTCGGCTTCGCGAATGCACTGCCAAAGTGATCTGATGCGGTCCAAAAAGAGACTTCCTGTGTGCTGTGTGTCGTGGCATCGTCTGTAAGTGCCATCACAACCTCTTTGTTATCTGCAAGAATCATTCTTCCTGCAGGAAGACCTGAGACTTCGGATGACTTAAGGTGCTTTACATCTGCAACAACACCCAGAGCTTCTGCAGCCTCACTGTTTTTTTGTGTTATTGGTGCTGCAATCCTAATCTTAAGCCCTTTATCTGCCGCTGACTGAAGAAGACCTGCATGAACTGTATGAAGCTGGTTTAGCCCTTCTTCTGTTGTGAGAATATCAAGTGATTTTTCAGCTGACTTGAACATTGTTTCAATCTGCTGATGCATGGCGTATCTGCCTTTCATTGCACCTGAAAGGTCTGCAGAACTAACAAGGCTTACACCGTCAGTGTGAAGCGAAACAAGCTCGCTTAGTGCAGGACTGTTTTTAAATTCCTCAAACCGCTGCACATTTTCATCAAGTTTTTCGTGAAGCCTTTTCGTTGCCCGCGAGAGTGCCTCCTTGGGGGCAATCGCAACATACCTCAGGGGCTTTGCATTTTGCACAATAACAAACCCTTTGTCTGCAAGAGACTCAAGAACATCATAAGAACGAGACCTTGGAACAGAAGACATTTCAGAAAGTTCTCCTGCTGTTGAAGTTCCTCTTGAAAGTAGAGCTGCATAAAGCTTTCTCTCATATAGATTCAGTCCAATACCTTTCAAGGCATCAAGCGATTTTTGACTTATCATATAAACATCCCTCACAAAAAGCAGTCAGGTTATCTTTTGCGTATCAAGTATATATATATTATTAAATTGTACTCCATTTAGCATTCCTGTTCAATATCGAACATTGAATATAGTGTATGAAAGGTTTATAAATGTTTCCATTTTTACTCATTTATGAGTGACAACGTTATGCTTTTGACTCCGAAATAGAGATTCTACTCGCTCAAGCCCATCTGCATCGCTGATTGACTTGTCTGGCCTAAGGCGAACCAAACGCGGAAATCTAAGCGCATAGCCCGATTCATAGCTTGGTGATTTTTGTATCTCCTCATATGCAACTTCCACGGTCAAAGTGGGTGAAATATCAACGTGCTTTCCATCCTCTCGCATTATATGCGGGGTAAGATGCTCTGTGAGTTCTTTGAAACTCGTTCCCTCTTCTGTTTTCTCTTTTATGCCCGTACCAAGGCGCCCTATAGACAGGAAATTTCCTGTTTCATCCCTGCATGCAAGCACAAAACTCGATAACCATCCGGCGCGCTTGCCCTCGCCCCATTCCGCCCCGACAATAGTCAGGTCAAGGGATTCCATCACAGGCTTGAGCTTAAGCATATATCCCACTCTTGAACCGGGTTTATATCCCGCGGACAGGTTCTTGAACATAACACCCTCGTTTCCAAGAGATAACGCTTCCTGATAGAAATCATTCGCCCGTGCAGCCTCATCTGTCACAATCTGATTTGCAAGAACAACAGCCCCACGGCTTTCATCAAGGCTCTCCTTCAAAAGCCCCCGTCTTTCAACAAAAGGCTTTTCAATCAATACATTTCCATTCAGATAAAGAATGTCAAAAAGATTCAGTCTCACAGGTATTTCTTCTGCAAGCTTGTTGATATCGTATTTACGCCGTATTCTGCGCGAGAGTTTCTGGAAGGGCAACCACTTTCCGGTTTCTTTGTCTATTCCTATTGCTTCGCCCTCGACAATGCAAGACTTTGCCAACAGCGCCTTTTTCACTGCAATAGCTACTTCAGGAAACTGCACGGTCACATTCTCAAGCCGACGCGTGTATATCTGCACATCCTCACCATTCTTGTGTATCTGCATTCGAAAGCCGTCGAACTTGTACTCTATTGCAGCAGGGCGCCCGACAGTCTCAAATGCGTCATCAATACCATCTGCCTTTTGAGCAAGCATGACTTTAATCGGGCGAAACATGACAAGCGACAACTTTGAGAGACCTGCGTTTCCCTCTCCAATCGCTGTTTTTGCAACAAGGGCATAGTCATTTGTCAGGGCGTGCGCTTTTTCAATAAGGCCGTTTATCCTGCTTTTAATCTCATTTCCAAACTCAGCTTCGCTGACAAATACAAAATCAATGCCTGCCTCTTTTTTCCAGAAAGAAGGAACTCGTGAAATTTCATCTGCTGTTTTCACTTCAACAATGTTTTTTGCCTCAAGAGACAATAGAATCTCTTTGTTCTCTTTTTTGATGGAATTATAAACAGTGTCCTCAAAGATGAATTTCTTTGAGTCCGCGCCCTCGAAAATGTGCTCATAGAGCTTTTTCTTGTTTGTTTTTGCAGACAAAAGCGCGCTCCAGCGCACCTCTGCAAAGAACGCCCCGGCAATAGCATCACGAAGCAGGCCTTCTGCAACACCAATGCGCAAGTCCCCGATAACAATTCTTGCAAGATATTTTGCCTCTTTTGGTCCTGCAGATGACAAAAGCTCTCCAATAAGCCCCATTTTTCGCTCCTGTGATTTTGCCCCTGACAATTCTGCGGCTTTTTGCAGGTTTGATACAACCTTATCAACATTAAGCTTTGGCGCAAAAAGGACTTTTTGCTTTTTTTTGCCTGAGAACTCCTCTGCCACAAGCCCGAGATCCCCGGACTCTTTCCATGCATCACTTATCATCTTTTCAGAGACACCAAATGATTTGCTAAGTGTCTTAACCATCAATAGAGACGCTATGCCCAGCTCTTTTTCGCTCCACTCAGGAAAAACGCGCCCCATGCATAAGAGAATAATGTTTTCGATTTCATCAGAAGGTGTGTTTTCAAGAAACTCAGCAAGAATCCTTATCTTCTTTAGCTTAAGGCTGGTTGAGTTTAGATTTTCATAAAGCTCTGCCAAAGAAGAGTAATGCATGAGAACCATTAGCAACCCATCATTAAAAAATTTGACCAAACAGCTTCGTTGATTTTATTTGCCCGTTACTTCAAAGAAGCTTTTCAACACTGTTTCCAAACGCAGTTAAGCCAACGAAACCATCTGCATCATATAAAACCTCTTGCTCTACAAGATAATTTATGGCATCAGTATATGCTTTTGAATCTTCTACCAACTTAAGATCTTCCGACATATTATCCAAATAAGCGGCTCCATGCTCTTGTGTTGCAAGATATTTTACAATCTCATGGCAAACAGGACATTGGTTAGAAAAGTACATTACCGCATCATCAAGATCGGGCTTAACGTCTTTCAAAGTCTTTTGACTCATACCATTTACTACCAAGAAATACTTTAAAAATCTTTGGTTCGTATTTTTTGTTTTTTTAAAAAAGAAAAATTAAAGCACGCCGGAAGCCTTCCGGCATGCTTTGAATGGAGGTTGCCCTGGTGGCAAAGGAAGTTGGTTGCTTCATCTCCCGCAAAATATGCATTGGAAGCGTCACACTCAATAGATTCCTTTTCTTTACCGAAAGCAGGAAATTTTACTTTCCACACCTTTCGCGCACAATATATGCGGCAAGCCACCAGGAATTTCAGAGCGCACAAACAACCTGTGCAATGGGCACAGGTCACGTGCGTCCAAATATAAAGAGGCCAGAGCCTCTATTTCGCCTAGCGTATCACTTCAATTCCAAGAGCGTGCCCTATTGAAGGTCTTGCAGATGTATTAGATGTAGATTCCTGCGTCTGGGGGCCAAGCACATACTGCGACTTCACGCCCGTTATGATTGTTATAACACGCACTTTTCCTTTCATCTCATCCTCAACACGCGCACCCCATATTGTCTGGGCTCCTGCATCAAGATGTTTGGATACATATTCCCCAATCTCGTTTATCTCCTCAAGCTTGAGGTCAGGCCCACCGGTTATGTGCACAAGAGATCCGGTTGCACCCTTATAGTCTACATCAAGAAGCGGGTTTGACATTGCCTGCTCGACTGCCTCGCGCGCTCGCGCGGCTGAAGAGGATTCAGCGACACCGATCATTGCAACTCCGCCTGCACTCATCACAGCACGGACATCGGCATAGTCAAGGTTGACAAGCGAAGGTGTTGAGATTGTTTCTGTGATGCCCTTTATCATAGTCACGATAATTTCATCAGCGACTGCAAACGCCTGTTGCAAAGGCATGTTTCCTGCGATTTCGACTAGCTTATCATTCTCAATGACAATTACCGTATCACAACACTGCCTTAATTTTTGAAGGCCTTCTTCTGCCTTGTGGATTCTTGCGCCTTCAATCTTAAAGGGCATTGTCACAACACCTATAACTATTGCGTTCTGCGAACGGGCAATCTGAGCGATTATAGGTGCAGCCCCGGTTCCGGTTCCGCCACCCATACCTGACACAAGGAAAAGCATGTCTGCACTCTTCATTGAATCCTTCAACTCATTCATTGACTCTTCTGCAGCCTGCTTTCCGATTGCAGGATATCCTCCGGCACCAAGACCTTTTGTAGTCTCCTGACCAAGAAGTATTTTCCTGTCTGCACTGATTGTTCTTAGGTGTTTCATATCTGTATTTACTGCAATTGTTTCAGCACCCATTATGCCTACACTGTGCAGTCTGTTAATCGCATTACAGCCCATGCCGCCTGCGCCGACAACCATGATTTTTGCATCATTGACATCGCCGAAGTCTTCAAGAGACTTATCTGGTGTAAGTCCAAGCCCGCCTGTTATTTGACGCGAAATTGCGCTCTGTATAATCGAATCCATTTTTACAACCTCCTCTAAAATACCAACTTTATTTCTTAACATACATATTATGATATCTTGCTTCTCATATCTATGTTATGTAAGCGAAATGCTTTAATAGCTCATTTTACATTAATATCTCTTAGAAACAATTGATTCGATTGAGCGCGCCAACGCTTTTTCGATGTACCAAAAACTAACTCGTCAATTAAATTGTGTTTGTTTCAGTTAAGTTCGCCAAAACTTAAATGGAATCTGAAAGTTTGCTTAATCACTTAGGTGTTCGCCAA
>JAFCBV010000003.1 GCA_017610545.1 Candidatus Nanohalarchaeota archaeon
GTTCTAAGCATCTACGTGGATAGTTACGAAAATGATTTCTGGGGACTAACTAATGTAGAATTCTACTCTGAGCCGGAAACCGATGAAAACGCATCTTCTTATGTTTACTTAGAATATGACTGGTCAAGCGAAGACCGGTTCCAATACGGGTACATTGAAGTTTCCACAATCAGGCCACTTGGAGGCGCAATCGAGAATCCAAAAACATATTATGAAGATTTTGGCGCAAGCGAAATTACAAGTGCATATCTTCAGATAGCCCAACTTGACAGCGAGACCGTAACAGTAACAGTTGAGCCACAAGGTGGTGAAAAAAATACAGTATTTGTTTCACCGCGCCTAAGGGCTCTGCCTTCGAAACTGTATATTGACCCATCGTATTTCAACACATCCACAAACAACACAATAAATATCTCTGATTTGTGCTTAACACTTAACTGCCCCATTCTCCCGCAGTCCTCCATAGAATATAACCTATTCATCCCCTCGCAAGTAGGTTACGGCAATGTGTTCAACAGTTCAGAAAACGCGCAAAATGATGCAATTTCCAGGCTCATTACAGCTCTGGGGGATCACGCATCTGCAGACCAAATAGAAGTAGACACCCCTATGTCAACAAGCAGTATTCCCTGGATGTACGGCCCTGCAATAATTACCTTTGAGGTATGGAAATAATGCACCGTAAAAAAGGGTTTGTATACACGCTTTTTGCGATTGCTGTGGTCAGCTCAGTTATGTTACTTTTAACAATACAATCTGAATACAAGCCAGGAGTAAACATTGCAGATAAAATAAGAAGCGACGAGATGTCATACCTCGAGAAAGGCATCTCAAGTGACATTGAGCGCGCGGCATATATCTCCGGGCGGCGCGCAGTAGTATCCATTGTCAATTTCGAGATTCTTTTTGGAAACTACAATACAACTGCAAACGAAAGCATAAAAGACCTCATTCTTACAGGCAAATACGGCATCAACACATCCGGCCTTATGGAAAACGCAACCCTTGCCAACTGGATGGACACAATAAAAAGCCTCGCATCATCACTTGGATATTTATCTGAAATAAGTCTTGGAGGTATAAGTATTGGTCCAAAAGATGCCTTTTCACTGAAAGTCACAATTCCAATAACAACCCTGCTTTACGACGACTATCTGTCAATGCAATTGAAAAGATCCGGAAACTTCACCGCAGAAATACCTGTTGAATCAGTTGAAGACCCCTTCGTTGTAATAGAAAGTTATGGCTACGCCCAGCAGCAGATCATAAAATGCGCAAGCATAACAGGGTCTTCTGCTTCAGGTGACTGGGCGCATGGCCGAACATACATAAACCTCAGCGAAACTGACTTTTCGGGTGTCTCTGACAAGAGCAAAAAAATACTTGTTGTTGAAACACTGTTCGGAAAGTCAAACTACGCGGGGTTTGCAGCAATAATCTCAGAGAACGCCACAGACATAATACCGGCACCATACATCAAAGGTGTTTCCGGTGCCACAACCAGTCTAAATGGCGCGCTCGTAGTAAAGCAGAACAGAACAATCTGGCTCACAAACATAACAAATGATGCAAAAAATTCCTGCTATTTTGAATCCCCTGTTGGCCCGTCATTTCTCGACCGCCTTGAAGGAACAAAAACACTCTCTGCAAAATACAGCCTGCCGGGAATAAACACAGGAATTGGCTCCTATATTTACGTACCCGGGCTTCCTCCGGAAATCCAGCACGGGACTGAAGATTATGCAATTGATTATGAGTACTTTGCGTAGAGTATGGCACAGTATTACATTTAATTTTGTAGAAATTGTGTATTATTATTCACCGCATAACAGAAATATCGTTAATCTATGCGTTCATAAGCCAGCCACTCACCAAAACCCTGGTGTGTCCTTTCGGCTATCAGTTTCATTGAAAGATACTTTTTCATTGATAATGCTTCTTCCCACATTTTCCATAATGCTTCGCGCAGTAAGCATTCCAAGGATTTTTCCATCAAATACCACAGGCAACCTCTTTATATGATGTTCAGTTATAATCTTCATAGCTTCAGTAACAGGCTTGTCAGCATCTATTGTTATGATGGGGGAACTCATATATTCTGCAACTTTTGCCTGCTTTGGTGAAACGCCCTTTGAAACAATCTTTTTCAATATATCTCTTTCAGAAAAAATGCCCTCTGGCTTATCGGCCGTACCCACAATAATTGAGCCAATATCCTTAAAGGCCATGATCTCAGCTACCGCTTCAATGGTCATATTAGAATCAACAAAAGTCGGCTTGTGATAGATATCTTTAACTAACATAGGCAATGCATCTATGGACACCAAACTTTTTAAATCAAACTGATTGCCAATCCGATAGCAAGCGGCACAATAAGGTTGTCATCAAAATATATGTGCCTGCCCCTAAAATCAAAAGACTCTACAATGCCGAACACGATTGCCCCCACAACCGCTATATTGAGTGGGACAAAAAATGCTGCTGCGACATACGCTGCAAAACTGCCGGCAATTGTTCCTTCAATAGTCTTAAGCGGGTTGTGAAAATGCTTTAGCGAGCCAAGCGGGCGCCCTAGTAGCGTGCTTACAGAATCCCCTACTGCAATCATCAATACAGATACAAATGCCGCTTCTTTCGAAAAAATCAGTGACACCAGTAATGTGCCCATGAGGATAAAAACAGTGCCCTTAAGTGGCAAATCCCTTATGTCTTTTTCCCGCTCAAATGTTTTAAGCACCCATGAAACCGTAGGCAGACGCTTTTGTTTTTTTATAGAATAAGAAAGTGCAGCTGAAGAAAAAAGCATGAGTGCAAACAACAAAACATACGTCTGCCATTCAGTGAAATATATTGTAAATGCAAGTATGATGCCAAAAAATGCATGAAATATTTGCCTTCTTGTCTCAAGAATATTTTTTTTTGTAAATAACGAGAACATCTTTGGATTATATAGCACCTTCGACAATGCATATCCCAAAATAGCGCCGAAAATAATATCATGTGGAAAGTGTACACCAAGCACAACTCTGGACAATGCAATGAGTGCAGCCCATAAATACGCAATCGGTGTAGCAAGTATGGCCGCAGATGCAAATGCTAAAGAAGAGTGGGCACTCGGAAAAGAAGGCGTGGTTTCTGCAACAAAGGCCTGTATGCCCTCAATCAAAAGTGCAGGCCTCGGCTCTGCAAAAGAGACTTTCATGGCTCCGACCGCAACATACACCAGCACCAAAACCAGCATTACCCATACAGCGCCTTTGAGTTTTCTCTTTTGAAAACCATAAAAAAGAGCAACAACGCATAAAAGGTATATGGACTCGCTTAGGGCGAGCACATAGTCCAGCGCACCCTCAGGTACACCGCCATTCATGAAAAGCAATATAGATGTCTCAATAGGCAAGAGAGCACCAACTCATTTTATCTACAACCGTTAAAACTCATTCCATATGATGTGGAGCACTTGAAACCGAACCAAACAAACCCCGTCTTTGACGGGGGTTGCATAGAGGTTTCATGATCGTGCGTTGCGATTGTCTTTTCTTCCCTGTCTGCCTGCAGAATAACCTGCGTTTGGTTTTGCGGTCATCTCAAAGTCTTCAGCAGCAAACTTGAACTCTGCATCCCCTTTGATTTCTCCGCGCGCCTTAAGATACTCTCGCGCAATTATCCAGTACAGCAGTGCAACAGACTTCTTTCCTTTGTTGTTGCCGGGGATCACAAGATCAATAAATTTCGGGTCATTGAATGTATCGCAGATTCCGATTATTGGAAGGTTTGCATTATATGCTTCCTGTACTGCCTGCTTGTCTGCAAAAGAGTCAGTTACAATAACCACTTTTGGCTCAAAATAATTCTGCGCATTCGGGTTTGTAAGCATTCCGGGCATGAACCTGCCGTAAACCGCAGTTGCACCACCAATTGCCTCTGCAAACTTGACAACCGGCAAATGCCCGTTTCTCTTTCTGCTCACAGCAAGAATGTCTTTTGGCTCATACTGTGACAAAAATTTTGCTGCTGCTGTAAGGCGCTCGTCTATTTTCTGAAGATCAAAAACAGAAAGCTTGTCAGGGCGAACTTTGTAGATGTATGATTGCATTGCCTTAAGTCTCTGGTTCATTCCAATGTGTATCCCCGCTGAAAGATACATATTAAGCGGTACCAGCATTTCTCTTGTTCTTGCCATTAATCTCAACTCCGTTTGATTATGTATACAGCAGACCGTAACGCATCCAACAGTAATGGATTGCCTGACCACGTAACTGGTTTAGCTAAAGATGAACCACTCACCCAACCAACTAACCAAAATTAGTGCTAACCGGCATTGCCGATGTATCATGCAAATATTGCATGTACTCAACAAATAGAAGCGCGCAAATGTTTTTAAATCTTAGCCATGACCTTGTTCCTGGAATTACTCCATATTCGAAGCAATTTGTTTAGTTTTGCAACCCTCATATCGGCCACACCAAATTTCACAAAAGGTATTTCTGCATCAAGTGCCATTCTTGCTATAGTTACATCCGTAGTCTCTGCAGAACGATGTGATATCACAGGAACAATTCCGCATTTTTTGCATAGTGCTGTTGACTCAAGAGCATGTGTAACAGAGCCCACCTGATTGGGTTTTACAATCATGGACGATATTGAGTGGCTTTTTATTGCCATTGCAAGGCGCGCTGTATTTGTGACCGTCAAATCATCACCTACAATAAGCACTTTCTTAAGACGCGACTTAAGCTCTGCAAAGCCCTCGAAATCCTCTTCATGAAGCGGATCCTCTATGTAAAATAAATTGTATTTTTCTGCAATGTCAACAACATACTCTATCTGCTCTTTTGATGTTCTTGATGTGCCTTCCTGTTTGTACACGTATTTTTTGCCGTTCCAGAAACCCGATGCTGCCATATCAAGCCCGATTCGGCATCCATTGGCAGAAGTTGTCTTAAAGAGATACTCCATCAACGTTGAAAATTCCACGTCACCTGTAAGAGCACCCTCGTCATTTGTGCCTCGAAAAACATTGTCCTTGATAAGCTTTTTCTTCAGCAGATGATATATTTTTGACATGACGTCTATTGCTTCAGGAAATGTTTTTGCACCAAGAGGGCTTATTAGAACCTCCTGAATATCAATGCTGCCGCCGTGCGCCCCCCCTCCAAAAACATTTCCAAGAGGATATGGAAAAACAAGCTTCTTTGGCAGGGGTTTTGAATTCCATATACAATTGTATGCTGCAAATGAAAGCGCAGTCGCACCGTTTTCCCCGATAGAAACCATGTTTTTTCCAAGCACAGCATCAATTTTTCCCTGGCTAAGCGGCAATCCAATCAGGTTCTTGCCGAGTGTATTGTTTATGAATTCCACCGCCTTGTCAACACAAACTGCCTTTGCCTCATGCTTTCCTTTTGATGCCCCTGCCGGGGCAGAGCCAAAAAACCCGTTCAGTTCGGCTTCAACAGTCCATTCTGCCCTGCTGTCAAGCACCTTTCTGGCAGAAATAGTTTCAACATTTTGCATAGTGGTTCTTTGGAACAAATCTATATTAATCTTTTAAACTTGGCTGATTAAGAAAATCCATGAAAACCAATGAAAAAAAGCTTGTTTCCCTAATTTCAGGTGGAATAGACGCTCCTGTTGCAACACACATCATGATGCAGAGGGGTGCCGAAATAGTGCTGGTGCATATGGACAGCCGCTCTTCCATAGACGCGCGCCCTGTTAATAATGTAAAAAAGCTCGCTTCAATACTTGCAAAAGCAGCAAAAAAAGACATCAAACTGTATATTGTGCCACACGACAACAACCAGCAGGAAATTAACGAAAAATGCCCTCAAAACCTCATGTGCATACTTTGCAGGCGCATGATGTACCGCGTAGCAGAGGCAATTGCAAAAAAAGAGGGAGCAAACGGGATTGTCACAGGAGAAAACCTCGGACAAGTAGCTTCGCAGACACTTGACAATCTCGCCGCAGAAGACTGCGCAATATCCCTGCCCGTGCACCGCCCATTGCTTGGCTTTGATAAGGAAGAAGTTATACGGGTTGCAAAAGAAATTGGCACATATGAAACCTCAACCCTTCCGAACGAGGGGTGTGTCATGGTACCCAAGTTCCCAAAAACCCATGCAATTCTTAAGGAAGTTGAGGAATCTGAAAGCAATCTTGATGTAGAGGGAATGACAGAACGCGCAGTTGAAAAAGCGAGTGTTATTACAATTAACAAATGAAGTACCTTTTTGACAATCCACTCGGCAACGCCTCTCTGAATGGCTGAGTTTCAACAGTTGCAGATAAAGCATATATGCAGGAAAAGGCAAATAGTGCTATGAAACAGTTCGTACTATTGTTTGTGCTCCTAATCATCACATGGTTTTCTCTTTCTTTTTCAATCACCCAAAGCGAGGCCATAGCAGCAGTAATATCTTCGGTAGTAGTCGCATCTTTGTTCAGGGAATTTTCATTTGAGCGCAATGACAACCTTGATGCCCCGCACATCAGAACCTTTGAAGCTTTCAAATTCGCTCTTTTTTTCATAAAAGCAGAAATTGAGTCCCACCTTGCTGTCGCAAGAGCCGTCATCACAGGAAACATAAATCCGGCAGTAGTTTGCCTGAAGACAAACGCAAAAGCCCTGTCATCAAAAACACTCCTTTCAGACGCAATTACACTTACTCCCGGAACCCTCACAGTTGATGTTGGAAAATCCCTTTACATCCACCATCTTGATTCAGGCAAAAAAGGCTCTGAAAATAAGTTTTCCAAACTTGCAGAGAAGATATTCGGATGATGTGATTTTATGGACGGCTTTTCAATTGCTTTTGTCATGTATGGTGTTGCAGGTATACTCCTTTTGTTTCGCCTGCTCAAAGGACCCACATTTGCAGACAGGGCAATTGTCTCAGATACACTAACAAATGTTGTAACACTTTTTCTTGTTGCTTATGCCATACATGTTCGGGATGCAATGTATCTTGATGTCGCACTAATATTTGCAATGATGTCTTTTGTTGGCATCATAACAATTGCAAAATACGGGGTGAAACACTCATGATATACGAACTCCTATTTTTCATATCCGCAGTTTCTGCACTCATAGGTGCAATAGGGGCTGTGCGCTTTCCTGATTTTTACACGCGCGTACATGCCCTTACAATGGTTACTGTTGGTGGGGTATTAGTCGGCCTTACCACACTTGCTATCCAGACAGGATTCAGCGCGTATTCCGCGAAAATTGCTTTGATAATAGTATTTTTGCTCCTGACAAGCCCTGCAAGCGCGCACGCAATAGCGCATGCCGCGCACATCTCAGGAAAAAGGCCAATTGCGTCAAGAGATATGCTGGCAGAAAAAAGAAGGGGAGAACAATGATTTTACATATTTTAATTGTCATACTTGTGCTGCTTTCATTCGCAGCCATACGCATGAATAACCTGTTCTACGCTGTAATAACTCTTGGAGTTGTAGAGGTTCTTCTTGCAGCCTCGTTTTATATCATGGCAGCACCCGATATTGCGATAACGCAGGCCGCCGTGTCAAGCGGCCTGGCAACATTCATCTTTTTGCTTGCACTTGCAAAGACGCGAAAAGTAGAGGAAAAGTGAAATTTTATGAGAACCTATGTTATGTATATCTGCATTGCCGCTTTTTTTGCATCTCTTGTGTTCTCACTAAATGCAATACATCTTGGCGAGCGCGATATTGCAAGCTACTATCTTCGAAACGGGGCACGAGATACAGGCTCGCCAAACATAGTCAACTCAATTGTCTGGGACTTTCGCAGTTACGACACTCTTGGCGAGGAAACAGTCCTTTTCACAGCAGCGCTTGGCGTATTCCTTGTAGCAGAAAGAAGATCATCTAAAAGGAAAGAGGGAGTATAATGGATATTGTCATAAAAACAACATCACGGATTTTGTTCCCGTTCATGCTGCTTTTCGGCGTATACCTGGCATTTCACGGGCACCTCTCACCGGGAGGCGGCTTTCCCGCAGGAGCTGTAATGGGAACTGCTTTTGTGCTTCTTCTAATTGCGTTTCGCGAAAAGGACATCGAGAAAAAACTCCCTGAATGGAAGATTGCAGACTTCAAAAGCATAATTTCACTGGCACTTGTTTTCATGGTTCTTGGTGAATTTTATTTACGGGAGAAAATACTTCTTCACCAAAGGCTCTTTGACCTTTGGAGCGGTGGCGAAACACTCATACTCAACATACTCGGGAGTATTGTAGTTGCAAGCGCGATAATAATAATCGCATACAGCTTTATGAAAGAAGAGTGGAAGGGAATACAATGATTGAGTTCATAGGTGCTTTTCTGCTGATGGCTATCGGGTTGGTAGCACTGCTCACAAAAGACAACCTGATTAAGAAAGTCATAGGCCTTGGGCTTTTCACTGACGGGATACACCTTTTTTTGATATCTCTTGGATGGCGCGGTGGCGGGCTTGCCCCGATAATACCTGACATAACTTTCCGCCAGTTCGCCCTCCTGGTAGACCCCCTGCCACAGGCTCTTGTTTTGACATCCATAGTCATAGATCTTTCAATCACGGCTGTTGCCCTTGCAATAATTGTTCAGGTCTACAAGTACTACGGCACTCTTAGTGCAAAAAAACTCGGTGACAAATGATGTTTGATACATACAGCTTTCTCATAGTTCCTGTATTTTTAGTTGCAGCATTCTCAATTCCGGTTGCAAAACTATACAAAAGAAAACTGCCCGAAAATATAGCGCTTTATGCCTCACTTCTGTCAGCTCTGCTTCTTGCCGCATCAATCCCTGCACTTTCAAGTGCAAAAACGCTCAGCTACACCATCGGTGGCTGGAAACCACCTTATGGCATATCCATTGCTCTGGACCAAATGAGCGCTGTGTTTATCGCAGTATCTCTTCTCGCACTTATTCTTTGTATCGTTTTCTCAAAAGAACATCTAAGAACACACAAGTCCGAATACTATTCTTTGCTTTGCCTTTTCGGTGTCGGAATGACCGGAATATTTCACACAGCAGACCTGTTCAATATGTTTGTATTTTTCGAGATACTTTCCATATCATCTTATGCGCTTGCATGTTATGCTAAAAATAAAGGGGCTTTTCGATCAGCACTAAATTATCTTATGCTTGGCTCATTTGGCACATCACTTATGTTGCTTGGTATTGCTCTTTTGTATGGCATCACAGGAACACTCAACATGGCAGATATGGCCGTAAAGCTTGAAGGACTCATGCCGACAACCCCTGCCGTATTAATAGCATATTCATTCATTGCAGCAGGCATCCTGCTAAAAGCAGCGGTTGTTCCCCTGCATGCATGGAAACCGGCAGTTATCAAAAACTCCATGCCTGAAGTAGGGGCTCTTTTTGCAACCGCGTCCACTGCAACAGCACTCTACGCATTTTTCAGAGTTTCATACACAGTATTTGGATTTTCAGAGGTTGCGCTTTTCAGAAATATGCTGCTTGTTGCAGGTATTGCAACAATGATTGTCGGCGCGCTCATGGCTGTATCACAAAAGAACCTGCTCGGGCTTCTTGCGTATTCCACAATATCCCAAACAGGTTATGTTCTTGTTGCTTTTGGGCTGGCCAATTATACTGCCGGCTTGTTTCATCTCTTCAATGTAATCATAATAGAACTTACGCTTTTTTTCGCCGCAGGCATACTCATCCGAAGTGCAGGAACTTCAGACATCGTATCCCTTGGCTCTAAAAAAATAACGCACCCGCTCCTGTACTGGGTAATGCTTCTTGCATTCCTGTCAAACGCAGGTGTTCCTCTTTTGAACGGGTTTGCAAGCAAGTGGATGATATATGTTTCAGGGGCAGCGCAGGCACCGCTTGTTGCTCTCGTGGCTGTGCTTGTCTCAGCAATAACATTCGCATATTCGCAGAAAGCATTTGCAATTATTTTCTCTGGCAGAAAAAACACCGTAAATATCAAAATATCGCAAACGTCCCGGGCATGCTTTTTTATGCTTGCAGGCCTCATGATTTTTTTCGGAGTATTTTATGTTGGCGGAATATACGTTTTTGAAATGGCTGCAGAATCAATGCTTGATCAGGCAGGGTTTATTGCAGCAGTATTGGGTTGGTGAATAATGTGATTTATTTCGGGCTTTTCGATGCAGGATTGATTTTTGTTGTTTTCACATCGATCATACTTGCGCTTTATGCTGCAGGGAAAAAGCAGAATCAAATCGTTCACACATCCACTCCAAAAGAACCTTATGCCTGCGGCGAATCATACAAGAAATGGGGTGCGCACGACGAACGCCTTTATGAACGGCTGTATCGCACACTAAAAATCAAAAAACTGGATTTACTGCACAACAACGACCTTGACGAATATCTTGCGTGGATGTTTATGGCAGTGATTGCCACCATAATCCTGCTTTCATTAGGAGTGAACTAAATGACTATATTGAAAAAGATTGTTAATTTTGCACGGCTAAAGTCGCCGTATTTACTGCACTTCGACTGCACCGGATGTAATGGCTGCACAATTGAGACACTTGCATGTATCACGCCGCGCTATGATGTCGAGCGCTTTGGTATTGTAGAAAAAGGAAATCCACGGCACTCGGACCTTCTTGTTATCAACGGATCAGTCAACAAAAAGATGGAGCCGCGCCTGAAAAGGATTTACGAAGGCATGGCGCATCCAAAAGCGGTAGTTGCAGTCGGCGCGTGCGCAATAAGCAGGGGTGTGTTTTTCGATGCATATAACAATGGAAAGCCAATTGACAAGATAGTACCTGTAGATGTTTATGTTCCGGGATGCCCGCCAAAGCCGGAAGCAATAATTGACGGGATTGTCAAGGCGCTCGGACTCTGGAAAGAAAGGCTCGAGGAATATAAATGAAAGTCATCTCATTTTTAGCAGAAGTTGGTGATGAAAAATGAAAATTGTTATTTCGCTTGGCGGCTCACTTTTGACACAAGACCTCTCAACCGCGGGAGTAAAAAAATACTCTGACATCCTGAAAAAAATCGCAGCCAAAACAGAAAAGTTGGTTGTCATTGTCGGCGGCGGACGGGTATGCCGCGAATATCAAAAGATTGCACGCGAACTCAAAGCATCGCAGGACATGCAGGACTACCTGGGCATCAAGTCAACGCATTTCAATGCCGCTCTTATCGCATCCCTTCTTGAAGAATATGTTGAAATACCAAACAATGAAAAAGAGCTTGTTTCTGCTCTTCGGAAAAATAATATTGTCATCGGCGGCGGACTCAAAGTAGGGCAGTCAACAGACGCTGTTGCCGCTTTTGCAGCCAAGGCCATAAAGGCAAACTTGCTTGTGAACGCCAGCAACATTGACGGCGTATACGAAGCAGACCCGCGAAAGAAAAAGGGTGCAAAGAAAATTCAGAAGGCAACGTATGCAGAGCTAAAAACCATCCTCTCAAAAAATGCCCAGCTCCCGGGACAGTACGGGCTTTTTGACCTTCGCGCTGTCGAAACAATAACAAAATCAAAAATAAAGACCGTCTTTGTTGATGGAACAGATGCTGAAGAAATTTACCGCGCAGTGTTTGGCAAACACAACGGAACAATTGTTGAAGAAGTGAAATAATGGACACATCAAAACTCGGCAAGCTTTCAAAAGAAGGAAGGGATTTTAGAATATACAGCACCCCGCTAAAATCTTTTGAGCGCGCACTAATAGAGCTTTTGCATAGCGGCATTGAGCGGATTTCAACAATATCCGGGGTTGATACCGGAAAGCAAATCGATGTCCTGTATCATTTTGTCAACGGAAATGAAAGCATAACCCTGAAGATTGTTCTCCCGCGCAAAGATGCAAAAATAAAAACCATAAAGAAAAGTTTTCCGGGCGCAGTTCTTTATGAACGCGAACTTTCAGAAATGCTTGGTGTAACGGTTATCGGAAACGAGAGCCCTAAAAATCTCTTCCTTGACAAAGAAAGCCCGAAATGTCCATTGAGGAAATCACTATGAGTACAAGAATCCCTGTAGGCCCCCAACACCCCGCACTCATAGAACCGGAACACCTTGACGTTAAGGTTGACGGGGAAACAATAACCGATGTTGATGTCCACCTCGGTTACATCCACAGGGGCATTGAAGGTCTGATGCAAAAGAAAAACTACCAGCAAAATGTGTATATTGCTGAGAGAATATGCGGCATCTGTTCAGGAGTGCATACGTCAACCTATTCAGAGGGTGTTGAATCCCTACTGGGGCTTGAGGTTCCAAAAAGAGCAAAATACATAAGGACAATCATTCTCGAGCTTGAACGCCTGCACTCTCATTACCTGTGGCTAGGCCTTGTAGCTTATGAAATAGGGCTGGACACCGCATTCCAGATTTCATGGCGCGACCGTGAAATAGTTCTTGATCTTCTTGAGAAAATAACAGGCAACCGGATAAACTATGCAATGAACACAATTGGCGGGGTTCGCCGCGGCATAACAAAAGAGATGCAAAAAGAAACCTTGCAGGGAATTGACGCGCTATGGGAAAAGACAAAATATTACAAAGAGGTTTTCCTGAAAGACAGTATTGTGCGCGCAAGAACCAAAAACGTGGGTGTGCTTAAAAAACGTGATGCTGAACGTTACTCTGTTGCAGGTCCTATTGTGCGCGCAAGCAGCGTTGATTTTGATGTTCGGACAACAAATTATGCGGCTTATGCAGATGTAAAATGGAAACCGATTGTGCGCCACGGATGTGATATAAATTCGCGCCTGGATGTGAGGATTGAAGAAGTTTTTGAAGCCCTCAACATAATTCGCCAGTGCATAGAAAATATGCCTGAAGGGCCGCTAAAAACTATAGTACCCCCTGTAGTACCAAAAGGAGAAACAATAATGCGCACTGAAGCGCCGCGCGGGGAGCTGTTCTACTACATCCGCTCAAACGGTACAGCAATGCCCGAGCGCGTCAAGATACGCCCTCCAACATACGCAAACCTTCTTGCACTAAAGCCAATGCTTATCGGTTCGGAACTTGCAGACCTGCCTGTTATTGTCGCATCAATTGACCCCTGCTTTTCGTGCGCAGAGCGCGTTGGCGTGATAAAAGAAGGTACGAACAAAAAAGAGATTTTTGACGGCCGGCGATTGAGGATGATGAAAGATGCTCCCTGAACTAATCATATACCCTGGCGTAATTTTCATTGTTTTTCTCGGGCTTTTATATTCTGGAATATTTCGAAAAATATGCGCACGAATGCAAAACAGGGTGGGCCCTCCGATACTACAAGCCTTTTATGACGCCATAAAGCTCTTTGGAAAAGAAAACCTTTCTCATGAAGGCGCAGGACACGGATTTTTCATATGGCCTATAGTAGCTTTTGCATCTGCACTTGTGGCGGCCCTTTTGATTCCTGTTGCAGGTACGGTCGCACTAAACGCAGGAGATCTTCTTATCATAATATATTTTCTCATCTTAAGTTCAGCAGCCCTTTACATGGCAGGTTTCTCCTCTGAAAACCCCTATGCAATCATTGGTGCATCAAGAGGCTTTATGCAAATGATTGCGTATGAGGCGCCATTCATACTTGCAATTCTTTTTCCGGTATTTTTTTATCAAAACATGTCTCTATCCTATTTCAACCAGCTACAGCTTTCAAATGGGCTTCTGGCATTGCAGTTCCCTATTGCCGCTTTTGCATTTCTTGTTGCCGTGCTTGGCAAAGTCGAACTTGCCCCTTTTCATATACCTGCCGCACACCAGGAGCTTGTAGGCGGTTATTACATTGAGTTTTCAGGATTTCGCCTCGCAATGGTTGAATTGACACACGCAGTAAAAACCATCGCTCTGCTTGCAATAGGGGTTGCGCTTTTCTTCGGCGGCTCTGCAAGCATACTGGGTTTTATTGCAAAAACACTTGCGCTGTTATTTTTGCTTGCCGTATTTCGTGCGACTCTTGCGCGCTTCAGAATTGAGCAGGCAATTTGGTTTTACTGGACTCTCGCAGGGGTTTTAATCATAAATCTGACTCTACAGCACGGAGGATTCCTATGAAACTGCTACCGGAAATAATAAAAAACATGCTGAAAAAACCAGTTACAGGAAAATACCCCCGCGTAAAGCCAAAAGTGCCAAAAAAGCTCAGGGCAAAACACGTCTACGATAAAAAAAAGTGCATTTTTTGCGGGCTTTGTGCGCGTGAGTGCCCTGCAGGAGCCATAGAGGTTGACCGCGACAAGAAAACATATTCAATTGACCTTGGAAAGTGCGTGTTCTGTGCCCAGTGCGAAGAAGCGTGCGCACGAATAAACCGCCACGCAATCAAGATGGGAACGGAATACGAAATGGCAGGGCCCGATAAGAAAAAATTTGTTATACAATATTGAGATGAATTATATGACTGAGGAAAAATTCCCCCTGATTGCAGCGCGTGCGGTGCGCCTGATAAGAGATGATAATTTTTCTTTTGATGCATGGGATACTATAATAGAAAACACTGAAAACGAAACACTCATGAAACTGCTTGCAGCCATAAGAAACGCACTTTCATACAGCAGAGAAACCGGAGTCATACGTGGAATCGTAAAATCTGGTTATATGAATTCTCTTTCAAAATGGGAAAAAACACGCAAAGAAGTCCCTTCAAAAATCATAAAATCAGGGGATCTAGTTGTCAAAGAAACTAAAGCATACATAAAAAAGGAAAAAATCAGGATTGAATAATCTTTTTTATCATGGCTTTTACGTCCTCTATCGCACTTCTTGTTTCATGACTTATTTCTTTTCCAAATTCAATTGTTTTTGGCTGAAAGCCAAGTATAATTACTTCAGCACAACTGTCTTTGAAAGCCTTAACAAACATTGAAAGAGGTGCGTTGTGGGTTGAGTATGACGTATTCTGAATTTTATCCAAATCAATCCGGCAAATCGTGCCTGGTTTTTGTTTCATGTCAAACGCGTCCACAATAATAATTTTTTCTGGTGCTGCGTGCATAACTTTCCCGATAAAATTTTCAGGTGCGCTGCCGCAATCAAGAAGGAGTACATCTTTGTCCCTGCTTTCAAACGCATCAATAACAAGAGGACCAAATGCGTCATCTCCCCGAAGCCTGTTGCCTATCCCGCAGACAACTGTTTTCACTTTTTTCGCTTCCTTTTGTCAAGAACAACTTTTAGTGCCAAAGCCCCTGAAAATACAGCGAGCGCAGAGCCAAGAAAAAAACCAACACCAAATGGCATGCCCATCAGCCCGGACGAAATCATTATGAATGCGCCCTGCTTTTTTTTGCCAATCTGAAAGAAGTAAACTCCTGCAAGAGTCATGGCCCCAAAAAAGAACCAGATAAGCCCGAGTACAACGAATGGCACAAATGCAGCAATGGCAATTGAAAACAAAGCCATGGTGAGACCAAGAGTTATGCACATAATGCCTGAAACGCTTCCAAGAAGATAAACATAGTCACTTGTGTGATGCTCATACTCTTTGAATTGTGTCGAAAACGCATTTTCAAGTATTTTTTTCAGGCGCATAGTTGTTTTGTGGTATTGCTGCTTAAATACTTTGCAAAAGAATCTTTTGCATGCATGAAACTGCTGCTGCAAAAAAGATTGCTGATGAAATAGTTCAAAAAAAAGCGTATCATTCGAAATTGCGCATTGGAAAAATGTATGGAAACAAAGAGCGTTTTCTTGATCTTGTAAAAGAATTTCTTTCAGAAACACCTCTTGAAAACGCAACCATTGATGCAGAATATACTGAAGTCATCATAAGATGCGCATGCGGCTTCAAAGGAACTGTTGACGTCAAAGAACACGTCCATTTCGTGCGCTGCCCAAAGTGCAATAAGGTTGCAGAAATCATTGAAGGCAATGATATTGAACTCGTGTAAGAAATGGAAAAAAACAGGATGCTTTTTTTTCAAAAGAACAGGCATCCTGCATTAAAAATCAGAAGACTTAA
>JAFCBV010000046.1 GCA_017610545.1 Candidatus Nanohalarchaeota archaeon
ACACACAAAAACATATTATTTTTACATGCAAATGTGAGTGTTAGTTGTGTTGAGATATTGAGACCTCTTGTGATTGAGATATTATCACAGTTATATGTTAACATCACATAAAATGTAAAAATATATAGATACCTCTGCAAAAGAGAGTGTCTGGTGTGAACCATGAATGAATATATTTTACTGCTTCTGCAGTCGCTTTGGCTGATACTGCCGGCATATGTTGCGAACCCGGTTCCGGTAGTTGCCGGCGGAAAGGCGCCGATTGACTTTGGCAAGAAATTTTCTGATGGGAGACCCATACTTGGACCCGGGAAAACGTGGAGAGGTAGTGCTGCCGGCATAACAGCAGGAACGCTTGTTGCGTGCATCCAGATACTTATTGGTGAGCATTACGGACTCTCAAGCCATGGGTTTGTTGAGATGAGTGTGACTCTTGGGCTTCTTTTGAGTACCGGAGCTATTGTGGGTGATTTGGTTGAGAGTTTCTTCAAGAGAAGAATTGGATTCAAACGAGGGCAAAACCTGTTTCTTGCAGACCAACTGGATTTTCTTATAGGTGCACTTCTGTTTGCATCACTTGAGATAACAATAAGCATCCCTGTGTTGATAGTGCTTTTTGTGCTGACTCCAGTAATACACCGCCTGACAAACATTTTCGCATATAAGCGCGGCCTTAAAAGTGTGCCGTGGTAAGGAGCTATTATTTTTGTGAGATTTATGAGTTTTTTTCATCTGCTTGCGATTGGTGAAGTTGTATTATCCGGTGCTGCAGGGTATTTTTTCGCAGGGCGGTTGTGGGAATCAGGAGTCCTGTTTCTGTTTGCAGCACTTACTGCCAACAGCCTAACCAGAAAACGAGCAAAAAAGAAGCAGAACGCTTTTGTGAGTATAGGCGAACGCATATCAGACACATTCATCTTTACAGGGGTTGCAGTTGGAACGCGCGAGTTTCTTGCGCCCGGCCTGTTTGTCCTTTTCCTTGTGGTGTTTGTACCGCACATAACATGCAAAGTTCGTGAGCTTCGCGGGCAAGACAGCAAAGATGTTCTTAGAAAATACCGGCTTTATGCACTTATGCTTGCAGGGCTTTTAGAAACTGTATGCCTTGGCGCGATATATGCCGGTTTGGGCGCGATAATCGGGCTTATTTTGGTTGAATTTGTGAGTGTTTTGAGGAAAAAATAAAAAATAGTTGGTCAAACACTAAAGAATGACCTGAAAAGACACAATACCTCAGTTTGCATAATACGTTACACACTGTTCTAAATCGCGGGGAACTTCATCTCCGTTACGATACATAAGATGTAGTGTAAATAAACCATCTCCATCAACGCCCCTATATACCTCTTCTCCCTGCAGGAGTCCAACAGGATCTCCTCCAATAACGCTCGGTTCTATAATTTTAATCGCCATACCCTCACCCCAATCAGAATCTCTTTTCAGTTCTCACTATATAGCAATTATTATTTAAATACTCGAGTATTGTTGAACTCATTCATTCTATGCGGTTTTTTGCAAAAACCACTGTGCCTCACACCAGTTACGTAAACTGTATCTGCTTAAGTATATTTAGATGTTAGTCTTGAGTGAACAGGAAAACCAATTAATGAAATAACTGCCTTAAAAACCGCACCATCCGTCTCAAATACCACTGCACTGCCTTCCACACAGGCAAGGTGTTTCCATACACTTTTGTCTTTCCTGATTTAACTGCTTCAAGCACTGATTTGACTGTTTTTGCCTTGGCATCAACAATAGTGTAGGCATTGCCGACCTCTTCAGGCATGTGAGCATCGCTTCCTGCTATAGCGGGCAGATTGCGCCGTTTTGCTGTAAGTTCTGCCTTTTTGTTGCTGTAGTACGTGCGCGAATTGAATATCTCGACAGCATCAAGGTCCAGCTTTTCTGTCAGGCTGCGAATGCATAGTGGATGCAGGACAAGAGAGTAGGGGTGCGCTGCGGCAACGAGTGCGCCCTCTTTGTGCATTAATTTGACAAGTTCTTTTGCAGGGATCTTTTTTGGAAAGCTTTTTGATACACCGTATGCGAGAATGTCGCCTTCTTTTGCTTTTACTTCAATTCCGGGGATTACGAGAATGTTGTGTTTTTTTCCAAGAGCAATAATTTCTTTGTGGGCAAGGACTGTGTTGTGGTCTGTTATTGCAATGCCATCAAGCCCGACACTTTTCGCGCGAAGAATCATTTCCTCTGGTTTCGAGAACCCGTCTTTTGAATAACGCGAGTGCGTGTGAAAATCAATTTTTAGCTTCATGAGAAACCCTATTCCTTTGAAAGAAATCTTAGAAGAACACTTGCGGTTCGGTCTTCTTTTATGTCGCCGTTAATGCACATCTTTTTTGCCACATGAAATGGTTTCCATTCAGGATAGATTATTTCGCCTTCTTCAGTTTGCTGGCCGGTTGGGCTTTCTTTGGATTCCGTAACAATAAAGTAAATTAAATCCCATTTGACTGTGACGCCGCATTGCGATGTGTGAAAATGGCTTATTTTTTTTACAATAAGTCCGGTCTCCTCAAGGCATTCTTTTTTTGCGGCCGTGAGTGCATGCGGCATTATGTCCTCGCCTTTCTCAATGCCATTTTGGTATTCTTTAAGAGAATCAAATACTCGTCCCCCGGGAAGACGCCAGTCAAACCCCTTGAATTCCATGCGGTACTCTTTTGTAAGAAGAATATTTTCGTTCTTAATAATAATTAATCTTACACCGGGTGCACGCCTCACGAACTCAAAATCAAAAACGCGCTCGCCAATCTTTAACGGCTGATTGACGACCTCAAATACGTTTCCTGTGTAAACTATTTTTTCAGCCCCGCACTTTTTAGGAAGATCCATAGAAACACACCACCTAGTCAACAGACTTTGCAAGTTCTTTCAAGTAGTTCCGGCCATCTGTAAGAAGCTTTTTTCCATCAGGCGTCATGTGGTAATATTTTTTCCCGCCATCCCACTTCGAGCGCACATACCCTGCAGACTCAAGCCGGTACAGAACAACATAAGATGTAATTTTTGCAGACTCAAAACCGAACCGTTTCTTCAATGCCGTACTAAGCTCATACGCATAAAGGGCTTTTTCTGAAAGGAGGCGCAAAATATATATCCAGAGAACTTCTGTCGTTGTCTTGTCATGCAGGCGCTCAAGCGGTGTACTCATATAATATCATTTTCCTTCAAAGGTTATAAGCGTGCTAGAGTTCAACAACCATTGCAATCTCGTCGCACTCATCAGGGAACTTCATGCAGCTCCTGCAATCAGACCAGATTTTTTGTGGTAAATCTGATTTATCTGTTTCTTTAAATCCCATTTTTTTGAAAAATTCTAAAGCATATGTCAAAGTAAAAACTTTTGTTACACCAAGAGATTTTGCTTCATCTAATACGTGGTTAACAAGCAGTGTGCCTGTTCCATGATGCTGTTTTTCCGGCATGACTGCCAATGATTTTATCTCTGCAAGCACACTTTTGCCTGCATTTTTTGGTGCGTACTCGCGCCCGTAAATGTGCGCTGCTGCGCAGCCTACAACCGTGCCGTTTTTCTCAGCAACATGAAACGCGCGTATGTCTTCATAAATTTCATACAGGGCTCGCGGCAGCATCAGGTCCTTTTTCGCATGAATAGCGATTATTACCCTAATGTTTTCTGCATCCCGTATTGTTGCCTTTCTAATAATCATACGGACTATATCCCGTACATCTTTAACAAATCATACCCTCTTGGTTCAACCCACCCTAAAGGGCGGAGTTACACGGTTGTAGATGTGGCTTTTTGTACATCTTACACAAATGAGCCCATGCCTGAAAGAAGCGGGCGGAATACAGCACTCACAAGCACAAAGACAAGGAAATAAACCGAGACACCTGTAATAACAACTTTCCAGACTGCGTCGTTCTCTTTTATTCTGTCATCGCCGTATTCTATTCGGGTCATAAACATGCCAAGAATTATCAATATCTGGATAACATATATCCCGACAACAAGCTGAAGAAGTTCTGAAGGCATTGCGGCATCAAAACCAAAAATATCCAGGCTCATTCCACCGACATCCCCGGGCATGTCTGACTGAAGCTTGTCAAATGTTTGTGACAAACGGGCAAGAATCCGTATTATAAGGTCGGATATAGCAACAACAACACCTGATATTGCCGGAACAAGTACGTATGCCTGAAACTGCATTTGTGAAACTGCTGCAGAAAGAATGTCCTCTATTTTTTCCTGCGTGGTATGCAGGTCACGAAGATATCTTGCGATTGTCAGCATTGCAAGAGATGCTGCCTTTGTGCCCTTGTCAACAGAGATTGAAACAGAATTCATTATCGCGTGTATCAATGAAGAAGGATAGTATTTCAGAGCACCATATCTCTTGTCAAAAAGAGACTCACGAAAAGTCATGTTCAAACGATTCATGTTCTTCAGGGATATTTCAAAAAGCCCTGAAATTCCAAGCTCTTTTGTGTCTTCATGTGCAGAGAAAATCGCCTTTTCGACAGGCGTGCCTCCTGACAATCTGTTGCCAAGTGAAAAAAGGGCGTCTTCAAATTCATCTTCTGTCTTGACAATAGTGTCACGAAGCTTTATCTTCTGAAAACTTGTCAGGTAAAAATACATTGAAGCTCCAATAGCAATGCCTGCCACCACACTAATACTTGCAAGCATACTGAAAAAATCGTTTTGTATCACTTGCGCGCTAAAGAAATTCGAGCGGTATGTGAAAAGAAGACCCGGAGTTGTTAATGCGAGTGTAACTATGAGTGCTATAGGCCATACAGGCAGGTCAAGTTTTCTTTTGCCTTTCTGAATGCGTACAATCTCAAGCGGCGTATAATCCGGGTGCATTGATATCTCTATCCTGCTGTGGGTTGAAGGCCTTTTTGAAAGAATTTCTATCATAAAATAATACACGCCGATTGGAAGAAATACATTATAGCCAAAAAAGAGATAAAACGGAAGTCCCTTGAGTTCGGATGCCATAAATATTGACAAAAGAGGAAGTGCAATCATACCAAGCACAGGCAGAAGAACACCAACCCCGTGAAGTATCATAATAGGGGTCTCAAGATTTCGCGCATATCTTTTCATGCGCTCGTTTGTCCCGATAAGAACAACATCAACTGCTTTGTCGAGCAGTATGTCGCGCCTTGTATTTGACGGCTCAAGCATTGACTCGCGCAAAAGCTGCACAGACTCAACAAAATCCCTGTTATATGAAGACCATGTCAAAGCATATTCTGCGAGCGCACTCTCGACGGTACTACTCACGCCAATTTCGACTTTCCATAAAAGCTCTTTCAAGTCACTTGAAAGCCGACCTGTAATATTTTTTGCAGCGAACCGAACAGCGCCTTCAATGTTCGGCGTTGACTTCATGTATACAATCATGTAAAGGACAGCCATGATGAGAGAACCACCTGTCCGAATTCGCACGCCCTCGGCAAAAGACATGGGACGTGTCATGAAGTGATATGCGGCAATTGCCGGAAAAAGGAAAAGAAGTATTCTAAAAAACAGGGAATCTGACACAAAAAACAGCATAAAAGAAAAAAAGTACATAAACCCGCAAAGCACAAGCGATGCAGAAAAGACCTGCTCGCTTGTCACATGCATGTCTGCAAAAGATATCGCATTATCAAGTTTCTCTTTTGAGCCTTTGTCCGGCTTAATCTTTAAGACACTCAATGCAGACACAAGTTTTTCATACAATCCATTAGTCTTCT
>JAFCBV010000047.1 GCA_017610545.1 Candidatus Nanohalarchaeota archaeon
GCGGCGGAAAGTGGATTGCCTGCGCACAGTGCGCGTACAGGTCATGGCATAATGCTCGGCGTTGTATTGATTGCAGTCGGCCTTGCAATAAAAGCAGGCATGGAATTTGCAGACATACTGATTATCGTCGGCATTGTATTGTTGCTTGCAAAGCTGATTTTTCTAAAAACAAGGATGTGTGATTAAGTGGCCGTCAAAAAAGATTTAATGGATATTCTTGCATGTCCGAAGTGCAAGGGCAAGGTCAAAGAGCAGGGAATGTTTATCACGTGCGCAAAGTGCAAACTTGCATACCCCGTTCTTGACAGCGACGTGCCGGACATGCTGATAGATGACGCATGGGCACTTGATAAGGCAAAGAAAGCAGGATTTAAGCACAAGCTGAAACTATAGATTTATAGAATCTCCGGGCTCAGGCACAAAAGCATTTACTCTATATTCTTTGATTAGTGCGAGAATCTTCTCTTTTTCTTTTCTTGCATGCCTGTCAAGGTGAACCATCGCAATACGTTTTATTTTGTTTTTTGATGCTAATTTCAGAGTAGAGACCACAGAGGCATGGCTTTCAACATTTTTGTCAATGAACTTTGTTTCCATAATAACAAGGCTCGCACCCGAAAAAAGTTTTTCAGTATCTTCTGTCATCCTGCCATCGCCTGCGTAGCATATAGACGCGTCTTTTGATGAAACCCGTACAGCAAGATTTTCTACAGAATGCACTGTGCGCGAAAACTCGAAATTCATTGCCCCTACACATACCTTACTGTCTGCATTAATATTCAGAAAGTTCAAAGGATATGTTATTTTGTTCATAAATCCCTTATATCCAAAATCAAACTGCGCCTTTACAAGAGCTTCAATGTTTTGCCCAAAAAGAGCAAGGGGTTTTGTTCTTTTGTCTTCCAACAGCCTCAGAAGAACGGGCGTTATGCCGAAGCTGTGGTCAGCATGCTGGTGGCTAATAATTATTGCGTCAAGAAAGTCAGGGTCAGAATTGTATTTCCAGAGTGCGGGCGGCACAGTGAATCCGCAGTCAAGAAGAATGTTTTTCCCGCCTTCAATAAGTATTGATGTGTTGCCGTAGTTTTCATCAACTGATTCGCCGACCCCGAGGAAAGTCACTTTCATGGATTTTGTTGGGCGCAAACATTAAAAAACAAAGTCCCCCAATTCAGTAGATAAAGTCGAGGTCGCCTAGCCCGGTATGGCGCCAGCCTGGAATCATCTCACTCGCTTCGCTCGTTCGAAGCTTCTGAGGTTTCCTCAGAAAGCTGGTGTTCGCAAGGACTCGGGAGTTCGAATCTCCCCCTCGACGCCAATATTCTTTCTACCAGTACTTCGGTATTATCCCAACGCGCTCGAAGAAGAACCATACAGATACTATAAAAAGCACTAAACCAGCCCAACCAAGCCCTGAGGAGAACGGGGCGTCAAAAATCCACATGGCGAGTACTTTGTACCCAATATACATTCCAAGTACATTGTTAACAATTCCCCTAAGCCCCATAGCAATCAACAACTATAGTTATCACTAGCAGCTTAAAAATATTTGGCAGGGCTCTAGAAAACCAGAAGCCCGCCATGAGCCGCGATTGCCGCGGCAAATATCAGTGCAAGTGTGTTTATGACCTTTATCAGCGCGTTCAGTGCCGGACCTGCTGTGTCCTTGAACGGGTCGCCGACAGTGTCGCCGACAACAGCTGCTGTGTGTGCCAGGGATTTTTTGCCGCCAAAGTGGCCTGTTTCAATATACTTCTTTGCATTGTCCCACGAAGCGCCCCCGGTTGTCATTTGTATTGCCAAAAGAAGGCCGGTTACGATAATGCCTACAAGGAAGCCTCCGAGTGCAAGCGGTCCAAGGACAAATCCTACAACAAGCGGAGATGCGATTGCAATGATGGCCGGAATAGTCATTTCCCTTAGTGCGGCTTTTGTTACGATATCTACGCACTTGCCGTATTCAGGCTTTGCAGTTCCTTCCATGATTCCTTTTATTTCACGGAATTGGCGTCTTACTTCCTCAACAACCTCAAATGCGGCCCTGCCTACAGCCCGCATTGCATATGCAGAGAAAAGGAACGGAACCATACCGCCAAGGAAAAGCCCTGCAAGGACCAATGGGTGGTTTATGCTGAAAACAGTTATTCCCACCTCATGCACGTATGACGCGAAAAGCGCAAGTGCCGCAAGTGCCGCAGAACCAATAGCATAACCCTTTGTAACAGCCTTTGTGGTGTTGCCGACAGCGTCAAGCTCATCAGTAATGTCCCGGACATTCTGCGGAAGCTTTGACATTTCAGCGATTCCACCTGCATTGTCTGTTATGGGTCCGTAAGAGTCTATTGCAACAATCATTCCTGTTGTTGAAAGCATTGCGACCGCAGCTATTGCGATGCCGTAGACGCCGCCAAAGTGGTATGATGCAAGCATTGCTGCAACAATCACAAGCACAGGAAGCGCAGTGCTTTGAAGGCCTACTGCAAGGCCGGTTATTATGTTTGTGCCGGGACCTGTTTGAGATGCTTTTGCAATCGATTGTACCGGTCCGCGCTCAGTTGAAGTGTAATATTCTGTTATGACTATTAGTACAACTGTAATTGCAAGGCCTACAAGCGATGCATAGAACAGATTCATCTCAAGGCCAAGATAGCCTGTGATATAGTAAAATCCTACTGCTGAAAACAAGCCTGATGCAATAGCCCCTTTATAGAGCGCATGCATTATATTCTGGCTTTTTCCAAGGCGCACGAAAAATGTTCCTGCAACTGATGCGAATATCGCAAGAGCGCCAAGCACAAGTGGGTACACCACGTAAACAGCGTCTTTAAACACAATTGATCCAAGAAGCATTGCCGCAATCAGTGTGACAGCATATGTCTCGAAAAGGTCTGCACCCATTCCTGCACAGTCACCGACATTGTCACCGACATTGTCTGCAATGACTGCCGGGTTTCGTGGGTCGTCTTCAGGAATTCCGGCTTCAACCTTTCCGACTAAATCAGCACCAACGTCAGCAGCCTTTGTGTAAATACCGCCGCCGACACGCGCAAAAAGTGAAATCAATGATGCGCCAAAGCCGAAACCGATTATTTGAACCGGATCTCTGTAAACATAATAGAATAAGCTTACACCAAGAAGCCCAAGCCCGACAACAGAAAGCCCGCTTACAGCACCACCGCGAAAAGCGACACTCAGGGCTTCCTTAATCCCCGTCCTTGCAGCCTCTGCTGTGCGGACATTCGCACGAATAGAGATATTCATGCCAATATACCCTGCAATGGCAGAGAATATTGCCCCGACAACAAAGCCTATTGCAGTCGGAGATCCTATGGCATAATACAGTATTACTGCAATAAGTGCCACAAACACAGCAACTGTTTTGGATTGCCTGTTTAGGTACGCCATTGCTCCTTCATGTATTGCGTCAGCGATTGAGCGCATTTTCTCGTTGCCCCGCGGATGCCGTAAAACAGATACTGCGAGCACGCCTGCAAACGCGATTGAGAACGCGCCTGCGATAATTGATAATAAAATAAGTGATTCCATATCAAAACCTCCATTATGGAAAGAATTATTCTCTATTATTGCCGCGGGGAAGATTTATAAACGTTGGCAGTTTTATAAAAAAGATGGGCTTTATAAAGTCACTTATTGTCGGTGGTTACATGGGGGCGATAAAATGAATTCTGAAACAGGATATGTGGATAATTTTCTTAATCAAATATCAGAAGATTATAGGTCCGACGTGCCGAAAATAGATGAAACAGATATGAAGATTATTTTTGGTTTAACATTTGCAGCGCAATGCCCTTCGTTAAAAGGCACTATCCGGGAAATAAAAAAGAGTTATGAACTGGTTATAAAAAAACACCAGGAAACTATTGGAGTTAATTATTTTTTTGATAAGGACCAGAAAGATGTTTGGTTAGATGCAAGAGAAAAAACAGAGATATGTCGGGCATCAGAGGACGCACTAGATTTTCTTCAAAGAATGTATGTGCGAACTGTCGGCACTCCGTTAGCAGATAAAATAAAAAATCCTATTTTATCAACAATTATAAATTGCGGTGATAGTTCTGTGTCTAGCAAAGCTTGCGGTCGTGTGGCTTCAAATGTCATGGAAGACACAATAGGCCTTTTAAAGGACTTAGAAAAAAAGTACGGAATGTAAGCGGGCACCCGGAGTTGAACCGGGCTCTTCCGCTCTGCAGGCGGATGCATAACCGATCTGCCATACCCGCGTATGTTGTCTTTGTAACTTACTTTTTTAAACCCTGCGGGCATGCATCTGAACATATTGTGCCATCCCGAAAAGGGGCGTGCTCAGATATTTGAACCCGTTGTCAGGAAATATAACAACAATCCTTTTTCTTGCACCAAGCTTAATTGCTTTTTTCCTCGCAACATACATTGCTGCTGCTGCGCTCATTCCGACCAGAAGCCCTTCTTTTCCTGCAAGATCCCGTGCAGCATCAAATGTTTTTGAAAGCTCATCTTTTTTTATTTCAACAATTTCATCAAAAGATTTGCGGTCATAAAGCTGTGTCGGACAGAAATCATTTGGGTTTCGAAGACCCTGTATTATGGAGCCCTGCTCAGGCACAATTCCGACTATTTTTGCATTTATGTTATTTTCCCGGAGCTTTTTTGAGATGCCGACACCCGTCCCTGCCGTTCCGATACCAATGACAACCATATCGAGCTTTCCATCGGTCTGCTCAATTATTTCTGCTGCTGTTGTGTCATGATGTGCCTCAATATTTGCCGGATCCTTGAATTGACCCATATCAATATATTTTTCAGGGCTTTCCCTGAGCATTTGGCGCTTTAGCTCAATTGCCCCTCCGGTGCACTTTGTGCCCGGGGAAAGCACAAGCTTCGCGCCGTAGGCCCTGATTATTGCCCTGCGCTCAATACTGGCGCATTCAGGCATCACAATCTCTATTTTGTGTCCTTTTGCAGCGGCAATCATTGCAAGTGCAATACCTGTGTTGCCACTTGTTGCCTCAAGAATGATTTTTCCGCCATTCAGGCGCCCGTCCTTTTCTGCGTTCTCAATCAGGCGAAGCGCCATGCGATCCTTCACAGACGATCCGACATTATACCATTCAAGCTTTGCATAAACCTCTGCCGCGCCTTCAGGAAGAATTTTTTGTATTTTTATCATCGGAGTTTTTCCTATAAGTTCCATAATGTTGTTTGCAACCAGACATTCATTCATACAAGACAGCCCCCTTCTTTGTGTTCCGCCTGAAAATTTCAATTGGCATTTTCCTGGTAATTGAAGAAATATGCAGGAGCCCGTTGTCCGAGAGAAACATATGTTTTGTTGTCTTGATAGGAAATAATTTCCCGGAGGCTGCGCTGGCCAGAACCTCTTTTTTTGTAAGTTTCTGCCCCCTCCATGAGTCAAGCACAATTCGCTCATCAAAATAGTCAACATACATTACAGGGATGTTTCGTACTCCAAGCCCTTTCAATGCATTCAGCCTGTGGTGGCCGTCAAGAACGAGTTTCGTCTTTTTATCAGCAATAATCGGAAAATTCAGGCCTTCGTTAAGAATGCTTTTCTTAACCTCGTCGAGGTGCTTTTTGTCAGTGTGCTCGTGCTGTCTCAGAGATTCAATGCGCTCTGTTTTTAGTATTCCCGGGATTTTTTCAGTAAAAAAAAAAAAAAAAA
>JAFCBV010000048.1 GCA_017610545.1 Candidatus Nanohalarchaeota archaeon
TTAACGCGCTCAAGGCGCCTGTTATATTCAGTCATTTTTTTGTATGCCCGGGCGATTTCGTAGAAACCTATCAGTATGAGTACAGACCCTATAAACTGGAATATAACTACTCCGAAGAACTTAGCAACAATAAGCCCCATGCCTATAAATCCAAGACCTGTTTGAATAAACGCAAGCATAGTCCTCTGCTTTGCAAGAAGAGTCTGCTCCTCTGAAAGAATAAACTGAGCTGTGACCTTGTCAAGCTTTTTTGAAGCCATAAACAAATAAGGGGTCGACTGAGTATATTAATGTTTAGTTGCCCTTCGCGTTTTCCTGCATTTTCTTCATGTATTCTGCAAGAGTTGCACGAAGTTTCTCGTCAGAGAGCGCAATAATCTTCGCTGCTGCCAGGGCAGCATTTTCGGCCTTCACGACAGCCATAGGGCATACGTCAGAAGGCATTCTAAGTGTGGAGTGGATATCAATTGAATACGCATCATTGCTTTTGAATGGAGGGCACGCAATGACTGGTTTTGTGGTATTTCCTGCCACAACTCCTGAAAGGCCGTTTGAGAGCCCTGCAACCGTGATATAAACGAGGTTCGGGTGCTTTGCCTCTGCGTCCTGCATCACTTGCAGAAGATGTGCAGGCGCTTTGTGTGCTGATGCGATTTTTGTGTCAGCTGCCACACCGAGTTCTTTTAGCTTGCCAGATATCTTTTCTCCGAATTCAGAGTCTGATTTTGAGCCAAGAATTATTTGTATCATAAGACCACTTAAAATTTTTCTCCGGTAATACGCTCAAACATCCGTACATACATGTCTGAAACTTCTTTTATGACATTTTCAGGCAGTGCCGGTATGTCCGGCTCAGGAATACCTGTTGCGCGCGCTTCCTCAAGTTCCTTGAAATAATCTATGCGTCTGTAATACTGGCGCACGAATTCCTTGCTGCACTCCTTGACTTTGCAGTCTCCTTCAGAATCGCTGCACTTTGTTGCGTCCGCTTCCCACCACCGATCCTCATCAAGTGTGCCAAAGCCGTCTATAACCATAATCTCTCGATTCTCATCAAACGCAAATTCCTTTTTGCCGTCAACATGAATCAGCCCCTGCTTTGCCGCAGTTATTGCAATCAATTCATCAATTTTCAGGACAACGTCTTTTAGGTCTTCAAGCTCTTCGGGTGTGAGCCCGGAAATCCGAAGGGCCTCTTCTTCGGTAAGAAGCCTGTCAACAGGCTCAAGCTTTGTCGTAAACTCAACCATTGGTTTTGGCAACTTTGCGCCATATTCAGTTGTCTCTCCATCAGCAAAGCCAAGCTCGCGAGCAGACACTTTGCCCTTGCTTATCCTGTCAAAAAGCGAGCCTGCAACATAATGGCGGCATATCACTTCAAGAGGTATCAGGTAGTTTTTCGTAGTAGAATCAATTTTGTCGTAGTCACGTATGATATCAACGCGCTTGACAATCATCCTCTTCGGGCTGTCAAGACGCACGAAATGACTTTTTATTCCGATTCCCTTAAGCTTTTCGAACCAGAACGCGCTTGTCCTGCACAGGGATTCGCCCTTGCGCGGGATTAAAGATGGGATTATCTTGTCGAACACAGAAATCCTGTCACTGAAATCGAAAAGAAGGGTTTTTTCCGCATCCTCAAAGACGTCTTTTACTTTTCCTTGGGAAATGGGCTGCATAATATAAAATTGGAGTGAAATTTTATATGGGTATTGGCGCATAACAATTCATCATGCAGCAGGACTTTTGGTATGGATTGCGTATAAACCCCGAGAAGGATGAGTGCAGGTAATTGTAAAATTCCGCTTTACCATAACAATGAAGAGTTTACGTGGATACGCTATGACCCCTATGTTTTAAGATCTGTCGGTGAAGGAATTTTAAGTGCACTTGTGGTTACACCAAATAATGAATTAGTGTATCCTTTTACAGGGTTATCTACAATATACGCACAAATGGATAAGCAGGAAATAGGTGAAATTCCAAGAAACTGCGTTATAAAGGCCATATTTTTTAAAAAAGACACAGAAGACCTCTTTCTTAGAGATTTTTTAAAAAGTATCGGCATTGATGAAGAAACAATAATGATGCCGGATGGCGAATTAGAGATAGAAATTATTACATTTCTTCAAGCGCCTCAATACCAAGCAAACTAAGCCCTGATGCAAGAACCCGCCTTGTTGCGCGAACAAGTGCAAGGCGCGCATCCTTAAGCTCTTCAGTCTCTGCTTTCAGCACAGGCACTTTTTCATACATTGTGTTGAATGAATCTGCAAGCTCGTGTATGTATGTTGCGACAAGGTGCGGCTGCAGTGTGGACGCGGATGCATCAACAACATCCGGAAAAAGCGCAAGTTTTCTCATGACCGCAAGCTCTTCTGTTTCCTTAAGCAGTGCGGCATCAAACTTATTTACAGGTTTCCCTTTTTTGAGCATTGAGTTTGCTCTTGCTGTTGTGTACTGCAAATAAGGTCCTGTGTCCCCTTCAAAGCGCAATGCGTCCTTAAGCCTGAAAATAATATTTTTCTCCGGCGAGACCTTGATAATGCCATAGCGCACTGCTGCGACTGCGATTTTCTTTGCGCGCAAAAGGCTTTCATTTTTCGGCAAATCAGGATATCGCGCTTTTATCTCAACAAGCGCTGCATCAGTTGCCTCATTCAAGAGGTCCTCGAGAAGCACAACTTCGCCCTTTCGTGTACTCATCTTTCCTGACGGGAGAAGTATGAATGAATAATGCACAACCTTTGGCGGCGTGTACCCGAGAACGCGCATAACCTCTGCAAGTTGCTGGAAATACAGCTTGTGGTCTTCTCCAAGGACAACAATGTTTGCGTCTTTTGCGCGCTTTATCTTGTTAATAGTGTATGCAATGTCGCGAAGCGCGTACATCGAGGTCCCATCGCTTCTTTCAACAACCAGGTGCTTGTTGCCTTCAGGAAGATTCGAGTCTTTCAGGTGTAGGACGCGCCTGTTATCGTCGTCAGTTATCAAATAGCCTGTTTTTTCGAGCGATTTCATGACTCCGGGCAGTTTTTTGCCTGTGACATACTGGCTTTCGTAATCGAAAACATCATAATTGATGTTCAGTTTAGAGAGAATCCCGACCTGTCCCTTTGCACATATTTCAACAATCTCGTGAAAGCGCGCGAGTGTCTTTTTATCTCCTGCCTCAAGCTTGTTCAGGAGCTGAGAGATTTCTTTTTCTATGTCAGGATTTGCCTCAAGCTCTGCGTTTATGTCGCGGTATATCTTAAGCATATCATTGAACGCGAGTTCTGTTGCTGCCTTTTTCCCCTCGCAGCCGATTACAAGCATTGCTATCTGTTTGCCTATGTCATTCACAAAATAGTGTGTCTCAACATCAAAGCCAGAGTAGTTTAGAACGCGCACGATTGAGTCCCCGAGTATTGCGTTTCGCGACCTGCCGACATGAGGGGATGCATTCGGGTTAATGCTTGTGTGCTCAACCAGTGCTTTCTTTTTAGCAGGCTTTTTAGCGTAGTTTTCGCTTATTTTTCCAAGAAGATTTGGCGCAAACACATCCCAGTTAATTGAGAAATTAACATAAGGCCCAAGAGCTTCGACTTTTCCTATAAGGGACTTTGAAGGCATCTTTGCCGCAAGATCTTTTGCAATCAGGGCGGGCGCTTTTTTCATCTCTTTTGCAAGCATAAAGCAGGGCACTGCAAGGTCTGCATCAACACTTTCCGGCGGCGCCTCAAGAGATGGCTCTTTTATGCCTGCTTTTTTGAGTGCAGAGAGAACTTCATTTTTGAATTGTTGGAATGCATGCATGTGTGGTATATTTTATTCAAGGTTAAAATAGATTTGGACCTGCACTATAAGCCTAACTCATCTGAAATCCCATTCATCGCCTGAACAGAAATCTCAACAAATTTGTCGTACGTTAGTTCTGCCGTCTCGCACTCCATTATCATATCGCGCTTTGACCCCGCAGCAAAGCCCTTCTTCTTAAAAGCCTTCTTAACAGTTTCATCGCGGACATTTGAAAGCTTCTTTTCCTTGACCATTGCGCATGCAATAATCAATCCAGTCATGGCATCCGCCGCAACCAGCATGTGATCCATCTTTGATGCCCTTTCAGGCGCGTCCGGGTTCATGTAATTGTGCGATATTATGGCGCGCATTACCTCTTCCGGAACATCTGAGTCTTTCAGGATTTCCTGCGCAACAACCCCATGTTCTACAGGATTGTCCTTTGTCTTTTCATAGTCAATATCATGTAAAAGCCCGCAAAGCCCCCAGAGTTCCTCGTCTTCACCTAACTCTTTTGCAGAAGCCCTCATTATCGCTTCTGTCGCAAGCATATGATTGAACAAAAAGTCACCTTTTACATGCTGTTTTACAATTTTTTCAGCGTTGATGCGGTTCATACAATCCAACCTCCTTTTTTGCAGGTAAATAACGTTCGCTATCATCTTTTTTTATGTGCGGAATGAGATGGCTTATAATCAATTCACTCTCTGCCCACGCGTCCCATTCGTCTTCTCCCGTATAACCAACCATTAAACCACCTAACAAATATTGTATTTCAAATAACAAATAAAGAATACCTGTCATGACAGGTATTTACACACCAAAATCCCGATTTATGACTTTTATTTCGGCCTTTCTGAGGTGTTCAAGAACAGTGGATTTTTTCAATTTCAGTTTGATTGCAAGCTCCTGCGCAGATATTTTTCGCGGCCATGAGTAGTATCCATGCGCGCTTGCGTATTTAAGAACCACCTCCTGCTGTTCTGAAAGATTGATTCCATCAAATGTTGATGTTCTCAGGCGCAATATCTTCAATTCACCCAATTCTTTGATTTCATCAAGAGCGTGTTTTAGGGCGTTTTTTATGGGTGCCGCAATAGTCCACACCTCCGAGCCATCCACAAGCAAGATTTTTTTCGAAACAAAACAATTATTTTTCAAAATCACATGGACAACGGATTTTATCTTTGATGTGTCTGTAAATATCTGAATAATTAGTCTTCTGTCTGTTTCCTCAAGCACACTCCATTTTGAAATCACTTTACTTCGCGCAAAATAGTTCTTGATTTTCTGAGCCTCGCTTTTGTTTGCAAGGAAAACTTCTGTAATGTCCTGAACAAAGTCTTTTGTAAGGCCAACCGTAATGTGTGTGCAGAACTCGCTTTTGAAATCCGCCAAGCCAATAGTCCAGCAGCCCGTGTGCTTAAGTTTGAATTTTGCCTCAAACATACCTAAAATTAGGGTTTTGAGTTTAAAACAATAATGTATGTTGGTGATTGGTGCCCTTCCTAATCTTCTAATCATCTTTTAATGCTTTATACGTAAATTAGCAATGCGGCGATGATTAGAAGATCGTCATCGGATGCTGTTCGGCCCTGAACCGCCGGACGTGCAGTTGAGGATGTGAACACCCGATGAGCCGTTATTTTTACTGCATAACTCTATAGGAGTTCAAATGGAGTCCCTACGGGTTCTCCTTTCTCCAAAGGCATTCTTCTTCTTTCAACCCAAATAGAAATAGTTTTATCACAAAAAATCCGACAATTGCGCCAGTCAAGCCACCCCATAGATAAATGCTATTATCTGTAAAGACATGCTTTTCAGGAGGAAATAAT
>JAFCBV010000049.1 GCA_017610545.1 Candidatus Nanohalarchaeota archaeon
GTAATGTCGTGTGGCTGGAGAAGCCCAACGAGGTGCAAATTATTAAAGAATTGTATGCTCTTCAATAATGAGGTGATTGATATGCCGATTGTAAACATTGAATCATGGCCACTGGAAAAAGAAAAGAAACCTATTATGATTAGAAAGATAACCGAAGTTTTTGTGGAAATGGGAATCCCTGCTCAGGCAGTTACTGTTGTAATACATGAAACAGAATTAGAAAACTGGGGACTTGCAGGCGAACAACATTCTGTAATCTTCAAAGATGTAAAAAAGTAATTTGATTTCAATTAAATTGCGCGGGTCGTATTAAATGCACTTTACAGTTTCAACATTCAAGGCGCTTGGATCAAAAACCAGAATCAACATACTTCGAAGCCTTCGCTCAAGGCGCATGACTCTTTCAGAGATTTCCATACTCATGGAAATGCACCCGTCAACTGTTCAGCAGCACATAGAAATTCTCCAGAAAGTAGGGCTTGTCTCAAGAAAGGATGATGGCTATAAGTGGAAGTATTATTTTTTGACAAAAGATGGTGAGGGTGTCTTTGCTGCACGGGATATGAGTCTGGTTCTTCCGGGAATTGTTTTGTTTGCTGCCGGAGCATGGAATCTTTTAAGCAGCAATTTTTTCACGCAAAAAGTCGCAGCAAAAGGTACGATTATGCGCGAGTCTGCAATACCTGAGGCTGGCGAGTTTGCCGCAACTCCGCTTGCATCCGAAATCGTATCCCAAACAGGCGCAAATATGGACGGGATTTTGTTGGTTCTTGCAGGTGTTTTGCTTCTTACTCTTTATTTGTATATTCGCCGCAAAAAATAGGCTTTCGGGTAAAAACCCGATAAAATAAAGACGTATATATACTTTTTTCACGTATTCCTTATTGCACAACGATTGCATTGGAGGGAATATCATGAATGCTTTGAATTCAAAAAGGACCGGCGCAATACCGCCGATTATTGGAATACTGCTTTTCTTTGCCCTTATTGCAGGATCTCTTACATACTTTTTGAACAATGGCCCTTCATCTAGCCCGGTGCCTCACGAGCCTGAAAATGGCTTGAATACATTCACCTCGTATGATGAACTCGAATCATATGTGAGGGATTATTCTGGCGGCGGTTATTATGGAGGGGTCATGATGGAAGGTGCTGTAAAAAGTACAGTAGATACTCAGGCAGGGGGGGCACCAACAGCGCATGTAAGTTCGGATTATTCCGGAACAAATATACAGGTCGAGGGTGTGGATGAGGCAGATATTGTGAAGTCAGACGGTAAATATATTTACGCTGTTTCCGGAAGCAAGATCTCAGTCATTGATGCGTATCCTGCAGAGAGCGCAAACATTGTTTCAACCATAGACTTCAATGGTGCAATCCATGAGATTTTTGTGAATGGTGACAAGCTTGTGTTTTTCGGGCAAAAGCGCGAGGAACAACCTGTGCCTGCAAACGATGATACAGAAGTGATAAGAGAAAAAATGATGATTTATCCCCGATATTCTCCCAAGACCACGGTGATGGTTTACGATATCTCTGAGAGGCAAAACCCACAAGTTTTTGGCGATATTGAGTTGGACGGCAGCTATCATGATTCGAGAATGATTGGTAAATATGTGTATGTCATTGCAAACCAGCCAACATATTACACAGAAGGCAATGAAATAGCCACTCCGAGAATTTGCTCCGGCGGAAGATGTATCTCTATAGGGTTCCATGAAATATTCTACTTTGACGGTGTGCCAGGGAACACATTTACAACAATTGCCGCAGTAAATATTGAGGCGCCCGGAGACATTGAAAGCAAGGTAATTCTTACAAGTTATACACAAAACATGTATGTGTCTGAAAACAATATTTATCTGACATATACAAGATGGCTGAGTGAAGTAGATTACATTGACAGAATGATTGAAATTATTAAGCCTCTTGTTCCGCAGGATGTACAGACAAAAATAAATGCTGCGATGGCACTTGAGATTAGCAAGAATACCAAGTGGCAGGCAGTAACAGATATAATGGAGGGCTACATGGCAACCTTGTCTTCTGATGAGCGCAGAGAGCTTGAACAGAAAGGTCAGGAAAAAATGGAAGAACTCATGATTGAGATTGAAAAAGAAAGGCAAAAAACAATTGTGCAGAAAATTTCCATAAATCAAGGAACTATAGAATACATCGGTAGCGGGAAGGTCCCGGGCAACACCCTGAACCAGTTCTCAATGGATGAATACAACGGTTATTTCAGGATTGCAACCACAACTAGCGGGGGCGGGGGTATAATTATGCCTCGACCCATGGTTGCAGTGGCAGAAAGGACAGAAATGGTTCAGATAGACTCATCACTTGAGGCGCCTTCGGGCATGGTTGTGGCTGGCGGGGCTGAAAGCACATCATCCAGTACTACATCCTCCTCAGCAGGAATCTCATTGGAAGAGCAGAAGCGCATGGAAGAGATATCCTCTGCGCGCGCGATTGCGCCACCGCCCACAATGCCTTTGTCCAAGAACCACGTATATGTCCTTGATAAAAGCCTCGATATTGTAGGGAGTCTTGAGGATCTTGCGCCCGGAGAAAGAATATATTCAGTGCGCTTCATGGGTGAGAAAGCATACATGGTAACTTTCAGGCAGATTGACCCGCTTTATGTTATTGATTTATCGAACCCTCAAAATCCGAGTGTACTTGGTTTTCTGAAGATACCGGGGGTGTCAGATTATCTACATCCTTATGATGAGAACCACGTGATTGGTGTGGGTAGGGATGCAACAGAGGACGGGAGAATGCAGGGAATGAAGCTTTCTTTGTTTGATGTTTCTGATGTTGCGAATCCAAAGGAGATTTCAAAATACATTATTGGCGAGCGCGGCACAAACTCTGAAGCACTGAATGACCACAAGGCATTTTTATTCAGCAGGGAGAAGAACCTTCTTGTGATACCGGTTCAGGTATCTGAGGGCGGAAACTGGAATGCATTTCATGGAGCGTATGTATTCAATATTGATTTGACAAACGGAATTTCGCTCAAGGGAAAAATAACGCATACAGAAGAGGCTACTTCGGAGGACAAGTACTACTACGACTATGCATCCCGAATAAGGCGCTCGCTTTACATGGATGATGTGCTTTACACGCTTTCAGAGAAAATGCTCAAGATGAACAGCCTGATTGACATTGCAGAGATAAACAAGATTGATTTGCCTTATGAGGAACGCATATATCGAACGTTCTGACTCTGAGGCTGCTAATCCTATCGTAATCGCTCATAAGTAGCGAAAGATTTATAAACTTTTCCCGCATTGTGTATCGTATGCAAAAAACAGATTCTCAAATATATCGAGATACAATGCTTAAAGTTACCACAGGCGCCCTGTCAACCGCCCAAAATGTGGCGGGACTGGTCTTGGAGAATCCAAACGTCGGATACGATTTAAATATATCTGGAGAGGTACGACAAAATTCAGATGACCTTTCAAAAACTAATACAACACTCCAAGATAGTATGCATTTGTATTTGTTGTCCGATGAAGGCGAACTTATATTCTATAAGGGAAGCACAAACCGGGTAAATATCGCTTCTGTTGACTTAGCGGCTAACAGCATAAACTTCACGCGACCTGAAAGGTTGTTTGGGTTTGAGGTTCTTACCGAAGAGGAAAAGGTATATGGTCGCAAAGAGATACTAACAGAAGATGTATTAAAACTGTATGATGACGTATTAGTTGAGTTTGACGCTACGTTTACAGGCCAGATTATTTCTAAGTGATTTTCATCCGCCTTCAACATTTATGGCGCGTTTTCTAACCAGGTGAGTGTAACCTTTCGGGGTTTACTTTACACGGCAACGAACATTTAAATACGACTTAATTTAATTAATCTCAGGGTTTAGATGTCAGAGATTACTATTGCAATTTTGGCGACAGCCATATTATTTTCCGCGTTCTTTTCAGGGGTTGAGACCGCGCTCATGTCACTTAATATGGCGAAGGTGAAGGCGCTTGCCAACCAGGGAAAAAAAGGGTCTAAGGCACTTTATCGCATTAAGCAGAATCCCCACAGGCTGATTATTACAATACTTGTAGGGAACAATCTCGTAAACATTTTTGCAGCATCCCTGGCAACAGTTATTTTTACAGAGATGTTCGGCTCAAACGGGCTTGGCATCGCTACAGGAGTAATGACGTTCCTCATACTTGTTTTTGGAGAGATTGTGCCCAAGACCATTGCAATAAACAAGGCAGAAAAAGTAGCTCTCATTGTTGCAGGCCCGATTGAAGCACTGTCTTATGTGCTGCACCCATTGATTATATTTCTTGATGCAATATCGCGCGTACTTTCCAGAATTGCCGGCTCAAAGGATGAAAGCCAGCTTTCAGATGAAGAGCTTAAGACAATAGTCACAATGGGTAAAGAAGAAGGGCTCCTGAGCACTGAAGCTGCTGAAATGATGCACAATGTGCTTGAATTTGAGGGCAGGGTGACAAAAATAATGACGCCTGAGCCGGATGTAAAAATGATTGACGGCAAAAAAAGCCTGAAAAACATTATAAGTTATGTTGTCAAGATGCCTTATTCCCGGTATCCTGTATATTTGAAAAACAGAGACAATGTGGTGGGCATACTTGATGTGGATGATGTGCTAAAATATGTGAAAAACAAGAAGCTTAGCGCAAAGGCCAAAGATGTTGCAAGAAAGGCGTATTTTGTGCCGGAGTCAAAGGAAATAGAGGATCTGTTCTCTGAGTTTGAGAACAGGAAAATACCGCTTGCAATAGTTGTTGATGAATACGGAAGCGTTGCAGGTCTTGTGACCCTGGAAGACATACTTGAGGAGATTGTCGGGGACATTTTTGACAAGAGCAAAGGGGCAAAGTCCTATGTAAAGAAGATAGGCAAGAATGTCCTGAAGGTCGATGCAAAAGCAAATCTTAATGATATAAACAAGCTGATAGACCTCGGGTTCCGGGAAAAGCATGTTACGACAATTGCAGGGTTTATTGAGCACAAGCTCCAGAGAATCCCGCAAAAAGGCGAAAAAATAATGCTCAAAAAAGCCAGCATTGAAATTAGCGAAGTGACAGGGCGCGGCATAAAAGAAGTGATAATAAGGAAGGTTAAGTCGTGAACTTTCGCACATATGAAGGAATGAAATTATGCACGAAATAAAGTACAAGCCAATCGGAGTCATTCACTCTCCATTCAAAGAACCAAAAGGAACACCCATACAACCCGCAGGCGCTAAAGACATTGAAGGAACAGTTGAGGTGTTCCCGGAATATGCTGAAGGCTTAAAGGATGTTGAAGGCTTTTCCCATATTATTTTGATATACCACTTTCATTTATCCAAGGGCGCATCCTTAAAAGCAAAGCCGTATCTGGACAACGAAGAGCGCGGAATCTTTGCAATACGAGGTCCAAGGAGGCCCAATCCAATCGGCATCTCGATAGTGCGCCTCGTCAGGATTGAAGAAAACATACTCTATATCAAGGATTTGGATATGATAGAGGGGACCCCTCTTTTGGATATCAAACCATATGTGCCTGCGTTTGATATACATGAAGTAACGAAAACAGGG
>JAFCBV010000050.1 GCA_017610545.1 Candidatus Nanohalarchaeota archaeon
AGAAAACTGAATCAGAGACGAATCGTCTTTTTGAATCTGTCCTGTAAGTAAAAGCCCGTATTTGTGAATGTCTGCGATTATGAACATATATTCATACTTGTCTCTGTCAATACGCAACACACTATACGGAAGATATATCTCCACATATTTTTGATATTTTAGTTTTATGGTTGAAACGCCTTCTGGCGGGATTTTTGCTGGATCGTTGTAAAGAGGGCTTATTTCTGCAAAATGTTTTTCAGGAGAGATAGTTAGATTCAGAGAGATTGTATCGTTTGAGCTGTCTGCGTTGCGTTCATCCATACCTCCTGCAACCATAACAAATGTTTTTTCAGGAATATTGTCGTCTAATGCTGCAAACACTAAAGACAATCCATTAGAACCCAAATGTTTTGCGATTAAATACTGGTCGTCCAGTTTAATGAACTTCGTTGTATTCAACCAAACACTCTCATTTGCATATCCGTCTATCACAATGCCGTCTTCAACAACATTTGATGGCGCTTCGATAATCACGGGAACCTCTTTCACAGGAATCTCTTCGATGTACTCTTCTGCGGCGGGGGTGTCCTGTTTTTGTTCGAATACGTAAGGCGCCACTAAAATGAATAAGATTATAATAATCAAGACCGGAAAAATTCGGTTTAATGGAACTGAAAACAATTTCTGTTTTATAGGACTGCTTTCTCCGGCATAGCCCCTCAAAAAAGAATTATTTGCCTCAAATCTTGTTGTTGCCATGGTGTGCCCCTCATTTGAAAGATATCGTATTAATTGCTCACTAAACAAGTAATGTGGTTGAATGCATATATAAATAGCGGTTAGTTTGGACATTTTTTGAAAGTTATTAAAAAAGAACATTAAGTCATCAAATATAAAACATCCTCATCCATATCACTCATGCTCTACCTAATCGGCACAGGAATCCACGACGAAAAAGACCTTTCCCTCAAAGGCATTGAAGCGTGCAAAAAGTGCGCACGCGTCTTTGCAGAGTTCTACACATGCCCTGTTTCTGTGGATATTCCCTGTCTTGAAAAAATGATCTTGAAAAAAATAACCGTTCTCGACCGGAAGCAAGTTGAGGAAGACGGAATCGTCCTTGAGTCTGCGAAGAAGGGGAACACAGCATTTCTTGTCGGCGGGGACGCGCTCTCTGCAACCACTCACACCCAGCTTGTGCTTGAGGCGAAAAAGGCAGGGATCAAAGTTCGGGTGATTCATGCATCATCGATATTTACGGCAATTGCTGAGACCGGGCTCATGCTCTACAAGTTCGGCAAAACAGTTTCTCTTCCGTTTCCGCAGGAGGGATACTTCCCGACAACGCCATATACAAACATCAAGGAGAATCTTGATTGCGGCCTTCACACACTTCTGCTTCTTGATATAGGAATGACTGCAAACAGGGCGATTGAAATCCTTCTTGAGCTTGAGGAAAAATTGAATGGGAATATATTTCCAAAAGATACGAAACTTGTGGTTGTTGCGCACCTTGGCGGTAATTCCTTGATAAAGTATGATACAATAGATAAACTGAAGAAAATGGATTTTGGTGCGCTCCCACACTCAATTGTTGTGCCAGGAAAGATGCATTTTCATGAAGAAGAGTTTTTAGAGTTGTTTTAGGGTTGTTTTTCTTTGACGGCTTCATTATATGCATCCATTGTCACGATGCTAACAGGGACGATGTCATGCTCTTCAGGATAGGGAATTGTGTTCACGATAAGCATATTGCCACACAATTCACGATTCTGTAAAATCTGTTCCAGTACATAGTCGCCTACATCCGTTAAGCGTATTCCATTAGTAGGTTTAATATATTCTATCAATCCAGCATCCTTGAGACGATATGGTTTCGGATATATTCCATGATTTGCGCCCTCCGGCACACATTGGGTCCGTTCATAGGGGTTTTCTTTGAAGAACTTTAGTGCGTGAACAAGCCCCGAATTGATTTCCAGAGTATTATCAAATTCGTGCGATGCATATGTTTGACGCAATTCTATTTGTTCTGCCATAAAGTGTAGCATACCGCTAAAATAATATATAGTTACTCACCCGTAAACACAATAAGTTGTTTAATAGTGCCTTTAAACTAGTGACGACGACTTTATGATTAACGATTGTTCGAATGCAAAGGATTTTGATGATGTTCTGCATTCTCCAATGATATATGCTGGCAGCAATTGGTGATTGTGTATGGGTATAGAAAAACAGCTTATTGAAGAAACAAACAAATGGCACAAAAAAGCAGCCGAAACTCTGAAGAGCACGAAAGCCGTGGATAGAAAGGGCGAGGAATTTTTAACAAACATAAACGCATACATGTCTGACACGAACCACTTTCTTGACAAAAAAGATTATGTCCGAGCATTCGAGGCTGTTGTCTGGGCATGGGCCTGGATTGAGATCGGAAAGGAAATTGGAGTAATCAGAGAAACCATTAAATAGGGGTTCTTACGATATAGGTTCCATGGTCAACTGGCATCTTCTACCAAACGAGAGAAAAATACATCAGGCATCAGTCTCAAGAAAGCTGTTTTTCACATACTATTTTGTCGTTGCCCTGTTTTTTGTTGCGGCAGTCGGCATCAACTTTATTGATTATCCAATCCCAAAGCTTTACCCATCACTCGCCCTTCTTGCAGGCGGGTTTATAGCGCTTTTTGCAGTTGAACGCAAGAGATCCATGGAAGTCATGCTTATAACAGATGAGCGCGTGCTTATACTGCGCCAACCAGAGGGCTTGCGCGGCCCAATGACGATGGAATCCATACAGTTTGACAAGCTTTCAAATGTGCAAGTTGTGCAGACAAGAAAACAGAGAATCATTGGGACCGGAGATGTGGTGTTCAGGCTGCCGGGAGAAGAGCACACTGTGACAGACATAGCCCGCCCATACGAAATTGAAAGGGCGATTTACCGCATACTTGACATTGAAAAGCGCGCGGGCACTCTGAAGGTATGAATAATGCCGCACTCTATTGAAAGCCACCAAGCGTAATTGGGATAGAACCCCATGTTATGCCCAGGACAATCACAGATACTTTACTTCTCCAATAATGTTATGGCAGATAAAGCGCATGCTCTGGCTTGAAATGCAGGTTGCAAACCGGGAAAATCAGGGAATTATCAATGAAAAAACAGCTTCTGATTAATGACGAACCCCTTGATTTTGAGTAAGCTATGGCACATACAAATTTTAATAATCCTAAGTACCAATAGTGACATAAATGTTGTGGGGTGGTATATATGACCTATTCGTTAGATGACTTTGATTATCGAGTTGAAGAAGTATTACCTGAAAGATTACTTGACTTAGCTAAAAATACAAAAGGAACTATTGGTACTCGAACTTATGGAGATGCCACAGATCTTTTAACACTAACACAAGACGGGATACTTTGGCTGGCGGGCAAACATCCAGAACTAGCGGAATCTTTGCTAAAGGAAGACTATACACAGGTACCTGTATTGAAAATAATCGGATCTGGACCTAACAAGATTTGGTATCATCCAAAGACCGGTGAAAAAATATGCGAGGATTTTATTCAGTCAGAAAGGCAGATCAGTTAAAATAGAAAATTCAAATAAAACGAAATTATTTGTAGTGTTTGTATTGACAAGCGTATTTTTTGATACATGTATGTGCTTTCATGAAAAAACACAAAACTCTTTTTGCAGGCATCATTGCCATCCTTGTTATCGCAGGATTATACTATTTTCTTTCTGTAGAAAAGCCAAGCCAGAAGTGGTCTGTTGCGCCTGACGGAACTTTTTCTTATCCTGAAAACAGAGGCGTTGTTCAATATGAAGAACTTATACTGAAGGACACCACCGATTTTACGCTTTCAAAAATAATCTATGAAAGCAAGGGTGAGCGAATTTACGCGCTCCTTCGCGTGCCAAAAACAAGCTCAAATGTGCCTGCTATGGTTATGCTTCCCGGAGCCCTCGTCACAAAAGAAGGTCAGCAGGGTGTCGCCGAATTTTTCCAGAAAAACGGCTTTGCGACACTCGCGCTTGACGAGCGCGGCAACGGAGGCGAGACGCAGGGCGGCATAACAAGCATGGAAGCAGAATATGCTTCATATATGAATGAAGCTGAGCCTGTGTCACATCTTATGGTTTTTGATGCACTGCGCGCCTTCGATATACTGCAAGAACATGATATGATAGACAAAGACAAAATCGGTTTCTACGGTGAGAGTATGGGCGGCAGGTTTGCAATCATTGCAGCAGCCCTTGAGCCGCGCGCAAAGTTTCTCATTGGTGTTAGCACGTCAGGTTATGGCTCTGGTAAGCAAAGGTTTGATGATGAAATTGTTGCGCGCTTTTATGCATCAATTGACCCTGACTCGTATGTCGGGCGCATTTCACCGCGAAATGTTGTTTTGGTGCACGCGGCAAACGACCCGATGGTGCCTCTTGAAATGGCAAAATCAACATATTATTATGCCAACAAGCCCAAGCAATTCATTGAGGTAGATTCAGCGTGCCACGGGCTCTGCGAGGAGATGAGGGCGCCGCTTTTGGAGGAATTAGTCAATATTCTTGAAAATTTGCGCTGAATTTGAATACAATTACCAAAATCGGCAGAAAACGCGCAAAAAACATATAAAACTGCATTTTAAAGGTATCTTTCTATGTTTGAGTATATTGTTTCCTATTTCCGGGCAGACCTTGTAATATTGTTCAAGGTTTTATTCGCCCTCACAATGGGCCTCATCATTGGTATGGAACGGCAGAGGATGAAAAAGTCTGCTGGCATGAGGACGCACATAATTGTCTGTGTCTCGACAACCATGGTGGTTGCTGTGGCCATGGTTGCATTTCCTGCAGCAGACTCCGGCGCGCGCGCAATTGCAGCAGTTATTACAGGTATAGGGTTTCTTGGCGCAGGACAGATAATGACAACCGGCGGAAAGATATCCGGTATCACTACTGCCGCAAGCATATGGGCGAACGCGCTGATTGGATGCGTCATAGGATTGGGATATTATCTGATTGCGTTTGTCAGCACAATGATTATGTTCTATACATTCCGAATGAAGAAAGGTACTGGCTGGACGCGCTGACATATATAAGGCATTTAATTTAATTTTAACTATGAAAACAAAAAATTTTATTTTACTGCCACTTATTCTGGCTGCAATTATAAGTGGGTGTGTGAGTATTGAGAGATCAACCCCTGAAGAATCAGACAGTCAATTTAAGGAAAATGAGATAATCTATTTTTATTATCCGGGATGTCCATATTGTGCTCATGCTAAAGAATTCATTGATGTCCTAAAAACCAGATATGGCACTAAGATTTCAGTAAAGGAAATTAACGTCCAGGAAAGCATAGAGAATAAAGAGTTATATGAGCACTATTTTGAAAAATCAGATGAGTCTGCTCAAGGTGTTCCTTTTATTTTTATTAATAATAACTACATTATGGGTTGGACAAATGACAACGAAGCAGAACTTGAAAGTTATATTATAAAATAGAATTATGTATCCGAAAAAAGTCTGATGATGCCAAAAAGAGCAATAATTCTCC
>JAFCBV010000183.1 GCA_017610545.1 Candidatus Nanohalarchaeota archaeon
TATTAGCTTCTTAGCAATTATTGCAGGCAAGAAAGTTATCAAATATAAGATAGCTGTTTTTACGCTCCTTCTCCCCAATAAAAAAGCCTCCTTAAATTCTTTTCGAGCTTCATAGGTTTTCAGATATAACAAAAATATAACGCCTCTATTTTGATACCACATACAACAATAAGCTTGGCCACTCCTTCTAAACATCTTTGGCAGTAACGGGATTAATGATTTAAGTTTTATTCCTACTATATCAGGGATAGGTGGACAACGCGAAGGCAAAAGTATCGGATTAAGCGGCTCTCTGTGATAAACAGATTGAATAGTAATTGAAAACGCTATTTGTTCAAAGGCAGCCAAGATAGCCCATGTTACGAGATCCTCACCCATAACCACCCCAACTGGAAACCCACCTACCTTTTCAATTGCCTCCTTTTTAACGGTTACAGCAGATGTCCACAGAAGCGGATCGCTTTTTGCTGCTAAAGCAAAATAGTTTTCAAGAATTCCTTCTTTAAAATCTGCGGGCAAACCACGGAATAAAGGTGTTCTCTCCTTGCCATTTTCATAACGAAACAGGTAGGTTGTGGCATAAACGCCGCAATCAGGATATTTCCCATATAAACGCTTGATTGTTTCGAGATATTGCGGCAGCCACTGATCATCGGCGTCAAGAAAAGAAATAAGTTCTGTTTTTGCCTCTGCAATACCTCTATTTCTCGCCGCGGAAACACCGGCATTTTCCTGATGAAAAAGGCGGATTCGGAAATCTTTTGCAGCCAGTCTCTTGACAATCTGCGGGCCGTCATCAGTAGAGCCGTCATTAACCACGACAATCTCAAAATCTTGAACCGTCTGAGCAAGAACAGAGTTAATTGTTCGCTCTATATAAGAAGCCTTGTTGTATAGTGGAATGACAACAGTTGTCAAAAGCGCTTCCATAATCGCCTTTTTTGCTTTTCTATAAGTCCGGATAAAATTCCTGCAAATATAAACGGATACTGTGTTGCAACCAGAACATAGTTGTTGGTATTGTCAAAGCCCATACAAAAGAGCAATGCAAATATTCCGCCCACTGTAAACAATGAAAACAGCTTAATCTCAACAAGCGAATAAAAGGCATAAGCATGCCAGGCATTAAGCAATATTGATAATATTATAAACAGATAACAACCGAGCCCAATCAAACCGGTATCGCACAGATATTCAACATATCCACTGTGAACAATTGACTTTATCGCCCCCCTGTTATACATTAGATATTGCGTTGCTCCAAGACCACTGCCAAATAGCGGATTAGGATCGTAGAGTTTACGAAGAACAAACTTCCACATAGACTCACGTCCTGAATTATTTATCTGTTCCCATGTAATAGATGACGGGTTTTGAAGCGCCTGAGCAGTATTCACGCTATCAGGATCGTAAAACATGTGGTCTCGCACATTCGACACAAAAAACACTGTATATAAGCCTAAAAACGCAAGCATCGCAATAATCGGAATGGCTGTGCGTTTGGGAAATCCTATCCAAAGAACAGCGCTTGCGCCAAGAATATAAGCGCCTATTCCTGTGCGAATACCTACAAGCACAGGAGAAATTGCGGCAAGAATTGTGTAAATAAGATATTTCTTGTTTTTAGTGTATTTCCACATTGCAAGAGCAGCAGCAAATAACTCCCCAGAATTTTTGTGCAAAACCGCCCACAAGGCAAAAGCCTGCAAATGAAGACAAAAACACCTTCTTAAGCATTTTAGGTATATTCGGAGCATTGAGGCAGGCAAAAGCCCTTCTTGCAAGCATAAACACAAGAAACGGATACGACAACTTCAAAAACATCCGAACCGCATAAATATATGTTGGTAAACGTAAAGCCTGCACAAATAAAAAGGCAATAAAAACCCAGATAACCATTTCAAGCTTTGAGCAATATCCTGCGGGCAGTCTCAGCATTGCAACAGCACACAATGCCCACAATCCTAACAGCCAAATAGCGCTGAGATCAACTCCGATTCCAACGTCCGCTCCAAACCGAAATATACCCATCACCATTAAATACACAGGAAAATGGGCGGGGCGTTCCCTCACAATATGTGCGCCTACTGCCAGGGCTGTCAGTAATCCGGCTAATTTAAGCAGAGCCATAAGATGATATAGTGTTAAATGGTTGAGTGGTTAAGATGAAGGTCCAACATCGAACATTGAACGTCGAATAATGATGTCGCTCCGCTCTTCAAATTATTTTAAAGTCGAATGAAAAAACAAACACCTAATACCGAATATTCAACTACGCCGAGGCGTGGTTTCTTTTCAGCCGTTTTAATACTGATCAAATTCATTTAGCCAAGATACACCGCCTCCACTCGCAGTGATTCCATTTGCCGGTCATCCGAGTCTAAAAGAAGATTCTCGTCTCTTCCTTTTTGGTGCTCACATCGCGTGATATCCTCAAAATGAGCCTTTTCTAACAGGCAGGCAAGAGTATCAAAATCGTAGGCATACTGATGGCCGGACGACCGAAAGACACGGTTTATATGCATCATAGATGTTTTTCCTGATTCATGATATGGAAAGCGGACCTCTTCGCCATTTCTAATACGACAGTACG
>JAFCBV010000184.1 GCA_017610545.1 Candidatus Nanohalarchaeota archaeon
ATAGAGATATGTGCAGAACTACGCTTTTCAATTATCCACTAAGTTTCGAAGATATGGATGAAGAAACAACTTTATCACGATACCTTAGGGAAACTGTAGACGAAGACTGGCCAATCGCTATCGGAGTAACTGAAATCAAGCTTAGTTGATTCTCTATTTTCGGTTGTCATATAAAATAGAAATGTCAAAGAGAAAAGCCCTAACTATCCAGAAAACCAAATAGCATTTCAAGGTTTGTTAGTGCGCCGCAACATCCTTATATTTTCTAACCCACAATTAACTTTATGACTTCTTCATACAGCGCTCAGTCAACGATAATCAAGGACGAAACACCGCTAACAGAGGCATTTATTCCTGACCGGATGTATGCGCGCGACTCGCAAAGGGATATGATGACAAAGTGCCTCAAGCCTGCTGAAACAGGGCGCACGCCAAGAAATCTTTTTCTTTTTGGCCCTACAGGGTGCGGCAAGACATCGCTTTCAAACTGGGTGCTTGATGAACTTGCAAAATATTCACAAAATGTTTGCACCACGTATGTCAACTGCTGGAAGAACCCCAGCATGCATGCAATTTTATCCAAAATAGTTTCTGACCTGCCACTGAAATTTTCAAACCCGAAAAAACAGAGTTCGGAACTTCTTTTAGATATTGAAACCTATGTGGCGAACCACTCAAAAAAGATTATTGTTGTACTTGATGAGGTTGATCGTGTTGAGGATATGGATGTTTTATACAGCCTTTCAAGGAATGGATATGGTGTGGTGTGCATCTCAAACGACCCGCACGCCCTGGTTTCGATTGACCCGAGAATCAAAAGCTCTTTTAGCCCGGAGACTCTGGAGTTTCCGAAATACACGCGCGATGAAATGATAGAGATTCTTCGTGACCGGGCAGGCCTTGCATTTATTTCGGGCGCGATTGATGATGTTTTTATCAGGATTGCCGCAGTTGGTGCGGACGGGGACGCCCGTGTTGGTATAGGGATTCTAAGAAAAGCCGCGCTTTCCTCTGAAGCAGAGGGCATTCGAAAAATTGCAAAAGAACATCTTCTTCGGGCGCAAAAGGATGCCCGTTCTCTCAAGGCAGAGCAGATACTCGCGATATTGACAGAACATCACAGGGCGCTTTATAATATAATTCGGGAAAAAGGAAAGATTTCTTCACCGGAACTTTTTGAGGAATACAAAAAAACGGCTGTAAAACCCATTTCAGAGCGCACATATCGTGTATACATGGAAAAGCTTGTTACGCGCCGCCTTGTTAGTATGTCGGGGGATGTGCGGTGGAGAGAATATTCAACATTGTAATTGTTTTTATAAGTTGGGCGTCCAGTTACTTTGGGGGTGTTGATATGGAAATTAAAGCAAAAGATGTGATGACAAAAGACATAGTGCGTGTTGAGGCTGGCGAGCATGTAAGTCGTGCTGCAAAAATTCTTGCTGAAAAAAAGATACATAATGTCGCTGTTTTTGAGAATGGTGAGTATGCAGGGCTTTTTTGCACACAAGAGATCCTGAAAGCCTTAAGGTAAAGACAGGGGTTAAAAATCATTTGCTTCACCCACCAAAAATTTCTCCTGATACGAGTTTGATTGATGTTGCAGACTACATGTATCGATTGAATTACAAGGCACTTCCTATTTTTTCTGATGGCGAGCTTAAGGGTATTGTCTCTGAGCAGGATGTGATTCGAGCCCTTACAGACAGTGATGAAATTTCAAAAAAGACTGCCAGAGAATTCATGACTCCGATGCCATATTCTGTCGCGCAAAGTGAGTGCCTCGGAAAGGCTGTCGCAATTATGAGGGATAACAACCTGAGTAGAATTCCGGTAACAGATGTTGATGGAAAAGTTGTCGGTGTTGTAGAATCAACAGACCTCATGCGTATGGTTGTCTCAAAAGAGCGCTATGGGCGTGATGAGGAACTTTCCGCGTCCGGTGCCGCATATGTTCCAAAAGAAGTTGCATTAGATGGAGTTCCGGTTAAGTCCGTGATGCAGGAAAACCCGCTTTTGTCAAATGAAGATGATTTGTTAAAAGACAAGCTTCCTGAGTTGAACGAACGCCCGGAAATATCCACAATAATTGTTGTTGATAACAATCTTAATGCTGTTGGCATAATCTCGCCAAAGGACATAATACACCACATTGCAGCTCTCAAGGAAAAAGAGGTTCTTTATATTCAGATATCGGGGCTTGAATCCATTGATGGCATAGACTCTTTTCAGAAAGAGGAAATGCACAAGATGATTGACACTACAGTGAAAAAGCTCGCACGTGTGTTTAAAATCCACAATATTGCGATTCATGTAAAGGCGTATCAAACAGATGGCACTAAGTCGAAATACGTGATGCGTTGCAGGATCAAGACAGATAAGGGCTTTGTGTCTGCAAAGGAATATGGCTGGGACCCAGTTGACGTTTCTGTCAGGCTGATGAAAGATGCCGAGCGCATTGCAATTGAAGGGGCAAAAAAGAAAAGAGATCTTATTCGAAGAAAGCTTCACGATGCAAAAGATGCAGAGGTGGCGTAGCTTGCGCTACCACCTGCGCTTTTTTTCAGCAGGGCTTTCTCCGTAGAACTTTAGTATCTTGTTTATCCTTTCCACTTCGTGCAGGACGCCGCGCTTCATGGCATCGTGCCTGTTTAATTTCCATCTGGCAATAACTGCTTTTTTGTTTTGCATGATATGCACCTCTATCTGAATACGACAGTGCATCAATTTCTTAGAAAGAATCCGCTTCTGCCTAATAAGTACTGTTATATTGTGCATGAAAGAATATATAGTTTTAAAACGAGAGCGAGTGGGCTGTATTAATTTACTACCAAATAATGGTGTAAAAAAAGATAGATTTATATGCATTAACAATCTTTTAATGAGTATTGTATGTATTAAGGTGAAAAAATGTATACTGCTAAAGAGATAAGTCAGGTTTTGGGTGGAACAAAAAATCATCAGATGTTAGGTCAAAACGAGCAAATAAGAATTGGTGCGGAGCCTATAGCG
>JAFCBV010000004.1 GCA_017610545.1 Candidatus Nanohalarchaeota archaeon
GGCGTCATCTGCGAGCGCAAAAGCTCTATTGATTCATTCCTGATGCCTGTGACAGGAATGTAGTTTCGGACATCTATGAACGAAGTATGATTGTATGTATGTACTCGAATATTTGTTCCAAGAGCAGAGTCTGTGTCAAGAACGTATTTTGCACTCCGGTACATGCCATCAATACAACTGAAAGCAAGTGTGCCGCTTTCTCCAGCAGGAATTGTCATCGGTGTGTTCACAGCAGAAGCGGAAAAGTACTCATATACGGTTATGTTGATACTTTCAGTGTCCTCTGTACCCTCTGAATTGTTGACTTTTATCGTGATCTCGGAGACACCATAAGTTGTGGTGTTAACAAGCCAGTAAACAGTTTTTGTATCTGCCTCTGTGATTGTTCCAAGAGATCTTATCCTTCCGTCAACATCCCATGCTGCAGGGGCAATCAGCTCTGCGTATACATCATTTGAATCAGCAACATAACTCTTTATGTCAACCTTTATTGTGATGTTGTTGTACTGAAAAGTCTCGTTCGGTGAATTATATTCCTCAATTTCCGGGGTGGCTGCGCAACCCGCAAGGGTAAGTGTTGTTGTAAAATTCTCTGTGCTGTAATTTTTGTAGTACGCTCCCGATCCAGGATATGAATTAGACACATATGCGCGCCAAAGCTGGGCTCCGGAAACATAAGAGCATGTTGGCAAAAACTCGTATGTTGCATTGCCGTCAGAATCCGTGTATGCTATCCCGAACTCTTTTACCCCGTCAGGATAATTAGCGTGGAGAAGCTCAAAGTGAACTTCCGCTGACGGGCTCAGGTTATAGGTGCTTGCTACAAAGTCATACACACCCACAGAGAAATTGACCGGCACACTTGTTGTCGGGTTGCTCTCATTCCCTGCACGATATTCCACGCTGACATTGTCCTTTAGAAGAGTAAATGTATCAAAGCCGGATGTCTCCTCATTATTCAGACCGAATTTAAAGAACCATGCACCCACATCCTGATAAGTAAAGTTCTTGAACCAGTTCATTGTTGTGTTGAGGCAATCGGGGGCGACACATGTTATGTTTGTCTGATTGACGCAGTCGCTGCACTCAGTAAATCCTGTCGGAGATCCTGATGCAAGAAGGACATCCACATCATAGGGGTCGTCGTCACCACTGCTTGCCGAAACGCTGAAGTTCCAGTTGCGGTAACCCCATCCCCGGCTTGTTGGCAAAATTGACGGCTCATATAAAGTATATACAGGGAAAAGATAAAACAAGCCAAGGTCGCCTGCTACGTAATTTGAGGTTGAGTTTGTGTAGTAGTAAGACGCATTTGCCATCATTGTCGTGTTGTAGTATCCTTCAGGCGTCGAAATGTTTGTCTGCCAGTCGCAATTAAATGCGTTTGCACCGACCTGTATAACCGGGTCGCACTCAAAATCATTGGTTGAGTGGTTCGCAAAATATCTTGCAGTTGCAGTCAATGGATCTCCGCAGTCGTCTGTTATTGCCCCAAGAAAGTTTATTTGATCTTTTTGTGTTGGATTTGTGGAGTTGAGGTTTTCATCAGGCTTCTGAAAATCAAGATTCATGTCGCCCCGGACAAAAGTATTTTTCTGCATATTGCTTGTGTACGAATCGTTCTGCTGATAACAAGACAAAGCAGAATCATTTATCTCAATCTTCCACTGCTGTTCACCGACTGCGAACTTTGGTGCTCCTGCATATTCGTTAGAACATGTTGCATCATAGTAAAGGTTTGCATATGCCGAGCTGTTGGTAAGCACAACGTAATTGTCGTCAGAGTACCAGCCGGTCTGGGTGTTGTTGTTGTATGTTACTGAAAACTTGATTGGAAATCCGCTCAAGTATGTGCCATTAGCATCCTGCACGATGAAATTCATGATGCTTGTCTGGCTTCCTCTTCGGTTAGCTGTAACACCATCTCCTGTTGTTGATGCATTGTAGATGTAATTGACTTTTTCTTTGTCAACAGTGAATGTCTGTAGTGATGTGGTTTTGACGGTTCCGTTGTAGTTCGTGGCATTGAAGAAGAAATAATTTGTTCCATAATCAGTGCATCCGAAGTTCTGACTGAATGTCAGGTTCTGCCAATCTCCCGGAGGGATTGTATAATTTTGCTGGCCCCTTGAAGTCCATGGGCCTGCTGCACTCGGCCCGGTCCAGAGAAATACCGTAACATTGTTTAATCCGGTTGTATTTACAGATACATTGAATATGAAGTTTCCCGCGCCCCAGCTGGCTGAAGACGGTGAGATAAATCCCTCCTCAAGATATATCTGAACATCGCTTGTAAGAACATCAAAGCTATCGGTGCCTGCGGTCTCAAGGTCAAACTCACCTGTGCCTGTGTTGTTCATAACAAACTTGTAGAACCATGTGCCTGCATCGCTTTCAGATGAGAAGTTGACAACCCAGTTGTAAGTTATATTCACACAAGTAGTACAATTGGTCAAAGTCACATTCGCGCACTGGGCAACATCACCGCAGTTGGACCATTCACTTGAGCCTTTTTTCAGCTGCAGCACGATTGTCTCATTTGAATTATCGCCGCTTGTCGCAATCACTGAAAAATTCCAATTAGGAGTATCCCACAAAGCAGCGGTTGGATTAACGCTGTAGTTCCAGAATTCCCTGAAAGGCAGGACATAAAACAGGCCTTCTGCTGCACCATAGCTCAATGAGTTGTTTGGATAATAATCTGCCTTAGACACAAACATAGATGCATTGTACCCTTGTACCGGTGTGCTCATGTTTGTCTGCCAATAGCACTGATACGCGTTCGCACCGATGAGTGTCTGGTTTCCGCAATCGAAACCAGCATTTGTGCTGTAATTGGCATAGTACTTTATCTCCTCATAACCGTATGTCGTATTTAATGTCAGGGCATCTCCGCAGTCATCATTTGTGTATCCCAAAAACATTATGCTGTCAAGCTGAGTAACATTTGATGTGCCGTCCGGGTTGTTTAGGTACATCATTATGTTTCCGCTTACATTCAGTGTTGTGCTGTATATCAATGAAGAGTCATTCTGCTGATAGCATGTTGTCTCTGATGTGTTGATGTCAATTTTCCAGTCCTGCACCCCTACTGCAAACTTCGGTGCTCCGGTATAATCTCCCAAACAAGTTGGGTTGAAATAAAGGTGGGCGTAACCTGTGCTGTTTGTTGTGTTCACAAGAGCTTCATCAGAGTATGGATTTGAGCTGTCAGTCTCAACATAGAATTTTGTTGCAAAGTTCGGCAAATATGTGCCGTTCTCATCCTGTATCCGAAAAATAAGAACATCTGTCTGGTCGCCGTTTCTGTTGGCAACAGTATCATTTCCGTATATGTATTTTACATTTACCTTTTCTTTTGCGATGTCAAAAGAGTTTGCTGTAGAGGTATTGGTGTTTGTTGAGTTGTCTTCAAGGAAGAACCTGTACTGCACAGACTCCGGCTCAAGGCCGCATGCAAATGTTGTTGAAAAGTCAAACTGTGTCCAGGCACTGCACGCTACGCATTCCTGCTCAGCAATGTCGTTCCAGTTTGTTCCATTATAAATCTGAAGTGTGACGTTTGTATCGTCATCATCACCATCCATTATCTGGACTGAAAAATTCCATGTTGTTGCCCACCCTGCCGAGGCGGCTGACTCAACACCATTCACCATCGTGTTCTGATAGTAAGGATCCCAGTTGACATTTATGTCAACGGTGTAGAAGGCGGACTGGTTGTATGAATAACATGAATCTGTGTTACTGATATACCCAAGCCAGTTCTCCAAATTTGTGTTCCATCTTCCATCCGGCGCAAAGTAATGGTACACATGCCCTGTTGCGTTTGTCTGATTGTTGTCACTTGTTATGTTTGATGTTCCGGGACCATCTGAGGTGACATTGAAATAGACTGTAAGGGCATTAGGAATGTCATACCCTCCAACGTCCTGATCATAGACCTGCAACACAAATTCTGCCGGAGCTCCGGGTGTTGCTGTATCGCCATCACCGTCAACATAATCAATCTGTATCTTGTCATTGATGAGTGAAATGGGTGCTGCACTGCTGTTTTCCTTGGTGTTGCCGTCATTATCTGTTGCATTGAACTTGTAGTATCTTGTTCCCATTGCCTGCTTCTGTGTGCATGTGTAGTTGTATAAGAAAGACAGCACCGTGCCGGAACATGGGCTGCAGCTGTCTGAGCCGATTTGCACCCAGTCTCCACCTGAAGCCATCTCCCAAAGATAAACATTGACTGTGTCTGCAACGTCATCGGTCACATTTATCGTGAAGTTTCTCTGTGCACCCCATCCCCCATTCCCGGGAGTGACAGAAGGGTTTTCCAAAAGCGGGACTGCCTTCAGATAGAATGCATCTCCAAAAACAGAAGAGCCTGCATGGTAATATGTCTTTGATGAGTTTATTGTGACATTGTAGTATCCCTTGTAAAAGCCAAAGTCAGTTGCTATAGAACACTTCCAGACACTTTCTGAACCGTCATAGCTTGCAAGGCAGTTTGCTGCTTCATAGCCGGAAGAATTAATCATTTTGAAATACACTACCGTATCTGATGTGATATCTGCATCGCAATCGTCTTTTATAGTGCCCGTGAATATTATTGTGTCTGTTACTGAATAATTCGCGCTCCCGTCAGGAAGGGTTATGGTGTTCAGGAGTGTTCCGTAAAGCATGAAAGGCAATGAATTGTGCGGCTCAGGCTCTGTAATGTTTTGCTTAAAGCATGCTGCCCCACCCAGCATTCCGCCCTTCCAATAATTTTGTCCAAGTGAGAAGTATGACTTGCACCATGCATCTGTGTTGTTGACCATTTCCCTGTTTACATGCCCTGTGCTGTTTACCTCAATATATGCAATATCATAAGTGTCGTTGCTGTTATATTTGGATATGTAAATCGGAGTTCCTGTGCTTGTGACTTCATTAGGGCTTATTGCAGTGTTCCTGTCAGCATCAATAATTTCTATTGTGAAGTTCAGTGCAGTGCTCCTGTTGACTGTTGCGTTCCACCCTGGGCTTATATTGTAGACATTGACATCGTCTTTTTCTATTGCAAAAGAATAGCCTGAGTCAGGACCCCATGAATTATTGTAATTGCCTGCTGAATTGTCAGATGCATTTATCCTGAAATATGCATCTGTATCCAACTGCGAATATGTATTGTTGCATACAAAGCCCTTGTATTCAATAGTCTTGTTCTGCTCTGGTGTGCATGAGGTACATAATGTTTCGTTCAGATAACTGTGCGCTCTTGCCACACCATATGTTTCGTTCCACCACAAAGTAAGGTTGACATTGTTCCCTTGCGGGTCGTCAACGCTTATATTAAAATAAAACCTCTCGCCCCAGCCGCCTGTTGTAGTGGTTTCCCAGCTTGAGGCACTTTCGGATTTCACTAACGGCGTGCTCAACTGCGGTGCAGCTTCCTGCCAGCACCATGTGTAATTCACATTAAAAACATCAGTAACAACCTTATTGCCCCCGGTAACATAAACAGTATAATTAGAAGTATTAAATCCAAGCCCCGTAAGATTACATGTAGCGTCTTCATAATCTACTGGAGGTGTACCATAAAGTCTGCCGCAGCTCCATTCTGGTCCCGTGACATCAAACGCATCAGCCCGAAGAATTGGATTACCATCATAAATTGGATAATAGTGCGCACTGTCTGTTGGATTTATAATATATACATAACCATTTCCCGAACCAGGACCGGTCATAACAAACCTATTATTGACAGTAAAATTAACCATCTGACAATTCAAACCCCCTGAAAGACAGTTATTGTCCGGAGTCCAGGTATAATAATTGGTTGCTTTAGCAGCACTCCATGTAACAGCTTGCTGATATTCAACACAACTATACCCCGTCAACCCATAATCACTCGCAGACAACTTCGGCACTGTGAAAACAATTGTGTCGTCAACACCGTTGCCGTCTGCATCCTCGAAGGTCACGTTAAAGCGCGAGTCATTCATGATTGAAGTCGGTTTATCAAAGAATTTTTCTGTACCGTTCAACCATAAAAGATCAATAAAACCGTTCTTCAACAGCTTGTCGTAGTGCTCGGGATACGGTATCCTGACAGTGACATTCTCATAGTGCAGAGTGTTGTTCTCGTCATCATGGCTTATTCTTATGGTGTCGTAGAAATTTGTGTTTGGCGGAAGCTCGTCTTCAGGGACTTTTTCAAGATTCATTTGCGGTGCAGGTGTCTCATATTCTACAACATATTCGCGTATCTCTTTTGGCTTGATTTTTGGCTCTTTCCATTTTCTTTCATTTGCCTTTACCTTTGTTTTAGCAGATGAATATGTTAATGTGCCTTTTTTCTTTGGCACCGTCTCCATGACAACAATGTTTGTTGACAACGCAGGGATGCCGGTATCTATCTCTTCACCAATTGCGTCAGAATCTTCTGTGTTTTGGACACGTATTGTCTTATACCACTTGACAGGCTTGCCCACTTCCGCAGACCCCTGGACAAGCTCTATTTGTTCAACAACGAGTTTGGTTTCATTTGTTTTGTTGCACTCAACAAAAATTCCGATTGAGTCTGTTGCACTTATTGAATTATTGTCTGTGCTTGTTGCTGTCGCGCTTACAGTATAACTATCGTTGCATACATTCGGAATAACTGACATCTTCCCACTCACGGATTCATTTGCCTTAATGTAAAATGTTTTTTCTGTCTCGCCTGCAGAAAACGAAGAAGGAATTTCAAAATGCAGGCTTATGTTTGACGGGGCATCGAGAGAGGCAACTGTGTATGATATGTCAAAGCTATTTGAAACATTCACAATTGACGGCGACGAAATTGAAAATGTCAGGTGCGGATAAACAACCTGAGTTATTGTCACATTAACTGTTTCATTCAACAGTTCTGTTTGGTTTGTTTCATTGGCTGTTTCGCCTTCGTCCACCATCCCTAAAGAAACCTCTTTTTCTGAAGAGTAAAGAAACTCTGAGTTCACTCCTTCAAAAACAGCTCTTATTATGTGGCTGCCTGAAGAGAGATTCAATAGAGTTTCTGCCTGCCCAGGGTTATCCGTTGTTGCTGTTCCTAAAACATTGTTGTCAATATAAAATATTATTTCTGCCTGCTCAAGTGCTGTGCCGTTGTCAAGATACAGACTGGCGCGCGCATGGCTTTCATTTGCCTGAAGCTCAAGCATTGTTTCTGCCCAGACATTGAATGCTGCGGTTGCCTCAATAGTTTTTGGGTTTTGTGTGTCGCCTGCTCCGATAGCCATTCCGGTTATGTTTCCGCCAATTGTTGAGTTGGTTGCAATAACTGTTGCAGAAGTCATGAACAAAATGAATAATGGCAGAAACATGTGCCCCTGCCCTGATTCTGATTTCTTTGCGCCCCGCAGGTTTCTGTGCGAAGGTCCTTTTCTGCCAAAGCGCCCTGCTCCAATTCCGAGGGGTGTGATGGCGTTATTCATAGGTAGCCCTCACTTTGATTTCGTTTTCCCCAAGCAGGGTTTCGTATGACAGTTGGATGGTGAATTGCAATTCAGAAGATTCGCCGACAGCAAGAGAATCTATTGTTTTGCTTGCTTCGGTGGCGCTCGCGCCAGCCTGCATTTCCAGATCAACCACGATATTTTTTGCAGGCGCAAAACCTGTATTTGCCAAACGAACGACTAGTGTGAATGTATCTCCTCTTTTGATGTCTGATGGAAAAACAAGTGAGGCTTCCAGTGTTGCCTCTTCAAGAACCGGTATTGTAACGTCCGGCAGATCATCATCACTGCTGTTGTTTTCAGCTGGCGGCTCCGGTGATGTGGTTGTGTTGTTTGAGTCATCAATTGTTTCGTTTAGGTCCTGTGTTTCATTGACGGACTCATATAATGCGGGACTTTGTATTTCGCTGCTTTCATTCTCAACTGGAATTGTTATTGGCTCAGGCAAAATTTCAGGTACGAGATTAATGCTATTTGGGGGGTTTTCCGATGATGAATTTTCTTGAGATTTGTTTGCAGATTCATCCTGCGGTGCTGAAGGGTTTTCCTGCAGAAGCTCTTCATCACCATCGGCAGGTATGACGACTTCTGTGTCGTCAGGATTTGTTGCAGCAGGTGTTTGCGGTTCCCGAGGTTCGTCACCACCCGGTTCTTCTGTCGGCACGTCTATCTGAGGCTCATCATCCGCAGGTTCTGTGATTGGAGCAGCATCACCTGATTCTTCCGGAGGCTCTTCTAAAATCGGTGCTGTGGCGGGCGCGGTATGTTCTGTTTCGTTTTGTCCGGGAACTCCAACAGCAAAACCTGTCGGTGTGCTCATGCCATCAGAAAAAGACATATTCGGTGCTGTGGAATTCATAAAAGTGTATGCAACGATAAGGGACTGGCTAAGGACTATTCCGCTCAGAAAAATGAATGTAACGGCATTTGCCTGTGATTTAAGGGCAACACATGATTTTCTTATGCGCGCCTTGGCAAAAGGCGTTTTTAGATTGCAGGCAAGGGAGTTTTTTCCTAATATAAATAAAAGAAACAACGTAAGCAGTACTCTGTGCATGAAATATCTCCCGGATAAGCTTCTATAACCAATGCATTGGTTAACCCATGTATCCATACATTAATGTACATATATTGAGATAGCGCCATATATATAGTTTACAGGGGTTCCGGAGGCATAAAAGGGGCGCTTTATTGCGTTTTTTGATGAAAAACTAATTTGTTAATTATTAACAAAATCCATTATTTTTAAAAACAAGTACCTGTGGAATGTATTTGTTAATTGTTAACGAACGAGAACAAATCGTTGTTCAGGCACGTATTTCCCGTGCCTGAAGCAATATACGTGCCTCTTACACCAATACTCTATAATGTTTAGTAAAGAAATGTTTCTGTGCCTGTGCGCGCTGTAATCTCACCGGCATAATTTGTAAGCATCATCTTTTCAGCTTCTTTAGTGTCTTTTGTATGGCCCAGCACCCATCCAAGCTTAACATATGCTGTTTCAGGTAGCATGTCCTTAAGATATACAACGCCGAGTGAAAGTACTTTTCTCCCCTCACCATATATAAGAGGGTCAAGCCTGCCATATAGTGTTTGCGCGGCAGCGCAAACAAGCATTCCAGAATTGATTGCGCGCTTTATTGCCGGAAGCCAGTTGTTTTTGCTCTCATCTGTTGCTACATGTCCGAGTCCTGTTGCCTCTATGACAACGCCACGGTATTTTTTCTCGCGAAGAAAGTCAATCATTTCAGGGTTTGCGCCAGGGCAGTATTTTATGAGTGCGACTTTTTCCTCGAACTTCGTGTCTGCAATCACTTTTCCTTCGGCCCTCTTTTTGTGTTCACCCAAATATTCTGTATTTCCGTCAGGCCAGATCTTTGCAACAGGAACATCATTTACCGGGCGGAATGTATGGCGCACGGAAGTATGCATCTTTCTTACCTTTGTGCCCCTGTTTGCAATACAGAACGTATCTGCTGATTCGCCGTGCCCTACAAGCACAACCTCTGCGATATCTGATGTTGCGGCAACTTTTGCTGCACACACGAGGTTCATGGGTGTATCTGTGCTTCCCCTGTCAGTCGAGCGCTGGGAATATGTAAGAACAACTGGTCCTGTAAGGTTTTTCAGCATGAAAGATAAAGCTGCGGAGGTATAATGAAGTGTGTCTGTGCCATGTGTGACCACTACGCCCTTGTCGCCTTCGTTCAGGAGCCGGGCACAGGTCTCTGCAAGCTTTTGCCAGTGCCCGAAATCCATGTTTTCTGATGCAATAAGAAACGGCTTTTCTATCTTTCGAAATACTGCAATTTTCTGAAGTTCCGGTGCAAGGAAAAAGAGCTGGCCTGCATCCATCAGCCACTTGACGCCGCCGGTCTCATAAGACACGCGCGAACTTATAGTCCCTCCTGTTGCAACGAGCGATATTTTCGGCAAAGTTTTATCTGATGAAAACTTTAGTGAAGGAAATGCCTCAAGTTCCGCCCCTTTGCCGCTCTTTTTTATTTTCATGCTTTCTTCGAACTTTATGCCGATATTGTAGCCGCTCTTGAGCTTAAGGATTATGTTGTCTTTGCTTCCACCGAAATCAGGGCGAGGCATAAGTATGCCTTCGTATTCTTTCCCGTCTTTCTGAATAAGTTTTACTTTGTCGCCGGAAGATATTTTTTCTTTCTTCAAACAGGAGTTTATTTTCGCGGAATACATACCTGTTATTTTGGCTTATTGTTTATAAACCAATTCTTTTAGTGGATATTGAAGTTTTTCACAGAAATGTCAATAAAATCGCTTCCGCTTCGAAGAGTGAAATATACATCGTATGATGCGGCGGTTGTATTCAGGTGTGCAATAACTCTTCCGCGCGCAATATTCAGCCCGGTCTCCTCCGGATATGTGTAACCGGTTCCATTCCCTGCAGTTGCCGACTCATCAATCAGAATATCAACTGTGCCGTCAAAATGTGTTCCGGTTCCCTTAAAATAGATGTCTTCAACAAGCCCTGATGTATTGAGTGGTGCATAATAAGATGAATTTCCTGCCATTGTCAGGTTAACGCGAAGATGCTCATTTTCAAGAATCCATGACGCACCATTATCATAAACATTTACAGACGACCCTGAAGAGAATATCAAAGCACCTATTGAGGTCCTTGTTCCGGGAGAAATCACTTCTGCTCTTGTGTCTATTTCGTACGCGATTGTATCAAGGTCTGCTGAAAATACAAAGTCTCCGCGCTTTATCTGAAGCGGAACAACGCGCGATGAGCCCCGGCCTTCTTCAGCAACCAGTGAGATGATTTTGTCAAGGTTTGAAAGAGAATCCTTTGCCTGATCAATTGCAGCAGCATCTTTCATGTTCGCGAGCGCCGGCGCTCCGGTCTGAACCACGATGGTCACTCCTGCAATAGCAATCGCAAAATAAAGCACTCCTGCAAAAAGTGGGGAGATTCCTTTTCTTATTTTTTTCCACTGAACCATGCCCCTAATTGTGTAACGCACGATATAAATATTTGAGAACACGGAACGTATTTAATTGGGAGATGCCCATAGTGTTATATGAAATTCGCCCCTGCACCGGACATACAAGTGCGGATTCGTAAAATTGTGAAGTTCTGCGCTTTTGAGTATATAAACCCGGACAACTTAATATGCATGCGCTCTCAAAAGTCAAAAGCGCGCGCATACGCACGGATTTGGTCGCTTCCAAGAATATGGCAGTCGGCTCTCGGGGTGGGGGCGCACTACATCATCGAAGTTATTTCAGAAAAATTCGATGTACAAAGCAATGAGGATCAGGACCGCACACTCATACACGAACTCATGCACATACCAAAGACTTTTTCAGGCGCACTCGTACCGCACCTGTGTTTTGGAAAAAGAATAAACGCAAAATCTGTTGAAACGCTGTATAAAAAGTATGTATCTCGTCATGAAACTTTGGATTGAACCCCGCCTTACGCGGGGCTTGTTCGAGTTTCAAGCCCCGGGAAAAGCTTTTGCTTTTCTGGGCCCAAGAAATGCGAAGCATTTCTTCGGGTTTCGAATGTCTCGCTCCAAAGTTCTCGCAAATCAAAGATTTGCAATGAACTGCGGAGCTTCAACAATTCAAAATGAGAACAATGAATCTTAAAGCAAAATTCATGGACTTTGAGGCAGGGCTGCCGTTTGTTGTAATGAACATACTTGACGCAAAAGAGCTTGGAGTCTATGTTAATGACCGCGTCACGCTTTCGCACGGCAAAATCAAAAAGACAGCATATATTGAAACAACAAAGCACCTTGTAAAAACCGGAGAGATTGGAATCCGAAAAGAATCTGTAAAATACGGAATCAAAAAAGGGACTCTGATAAAAGTAGTTCCGTCTAAAAGGCCGGCATCTATTGAAATCATACGAAAAAAACTCAAGGGCCATGAGCTTAAGAAAGCTGAGATTGAGACACTTGTCTCGGAAATAAACGCCAACCGGCTAAGCGACATTGAGCTGGGAGTATTTGTCTCATCTGTGTATATCAGAAAACTATCACAAAAAGAGATTCTGTATCTCACACGCGCAATGATTTCATGCGGAAAATGCCTTGACTGGGGAGACCGCATTGTTGTAGATAAGCATTCAATCGGAGGTGTTCCCGGAAACCGCGTAACGCCTATTGTTGTTGCAATTGTCGCGGCTTGTGGGGTGCTAATGCCGAAGACGTCTTCGCGCGCAATAACCAGTCCGGCAGGAACTTCAGACACCATGGAGGTGTTCTGTGATGTTTCATTCTCATCAAAAGAGGTTAAGCGAATTGTAAAAAAGACAGGAGCGTGCATTGTCTGGGGTGGCTCGCTTGACTTGGCCCCTGTTGATGACAAACTCATACGAATCGAACATCCTCTTTCGATTGACCCTGAGGGGCAGGTTCTTGCATCTGTTATGTCAAAGAAAAAATCAGTTGGCTCAAAATATGTTGTGATAGATATTCCATACGGGGACGGCTCAAAAGAAGGAGACATCGCCGGAGCTGAAGAGATTGCAAAAAAATTCAAGTGGCTCGCGCGCCAGCTTGACATGAGGGCAGAATGTACGATAACGCGGGGCGACCAGCCAATAGGTTTTGGGGTCGGCCCTGTGCCGGAGGCAATAGATATTGTTGATGTCTTTGATGGCAAGGGTCCTGATGACCTTCGGGAAAAATCACTTGAGCTTGCAGGAATTCTTCTTAAGATGACAAAAAAAGGCAACATAAAGACTGCAAAAGATATTCTTGATTCCGGAAAAGCAAAAGCAAAATTTTATGAAATTGTTAAAGCACAAAACGGAGTTCCCGGAAAAGATGTACGAAAACTTCTTGGAAAACACAGGAAACGATTCTTTGCAAGCTGCTCTGGATTTGTTGTACGCCTTGACAATCGCGCTGTTGCAAGGACTGCGAAGCTTGCGGGCGCGCCAAAAGACATTGGTTCGGGCATCATACTTCGCGCGAAAAAAGGCGATAAAATTTCAAAAGGAGACCTTCTTTTTGAGATATATGCTGAACAAAAATACAAACTTGCTGAAGCAGAAAAATACGCAAGAAAAAACAGCCTGTTTTTTGTGGGCGCAAAGAATGTAATGGTTGTGGAAATGGTTTAGGTACCGGCTTCCCAGAACATATATATCCTCACCAAACAAGAAATACATCATGGCAGAACCCCTTGTTCTCGTTGTTCTTGACGGATTCGGAATCGGAAAATCGTATAATGGAAACGCGGTTTATCTTGCAGACAAGCCAAACTTTGATTCTCTCTGCAAAACATACCCACACACAACACTTCAGGCATCAGGCGAAGCTGTCGGGCTTCCGGACCACCAGATTGGCGGCTCAGAGGTCGGGCATATGCACATGGGTGCCGGGCGAGTCATGCCACAGGACCTTGTGCGCATCAACAGTTCAATAAAGGACAGAAGCTTTTACAAAAATAAAGCCATTAAAGGGGAAATTCTTCGCTCAATAAAGAGTGGTGGCTCACTTCATTTTATCGGGCTTCTTTCTGATGGCGGCGTACATTCTCACATAAACCATCTTTTCGCTCTTCTTGAGTTATCGAAAAAACTCGGGCAGAAAGAGGTATTCATCCATGCATTTCTTGACGGGCGCGATGTCCCGCCTAAATGCGCAGGAAAATACATTGCACTGCTTTCAAAAAAAATGCAGGAACTCGGGATTGGGCAGATTGCAACACTTATCGGAAGATATTATGCAATGGACCGGGACAACAGGTGGGAGCGCGAGCATAAGGCGTATGACGCGATTGTGAACGGTAACGGAACAAGTGCAAAATGCGCTGAAGATGGGCTTTGTGCTGCATATGCCCGGGGAGAAAGCGATGAGTTCGTTTCCCCGATAGTGATTAGTGGAACCTCGCGTGTCAAAGACAAAGACTCGATAATATCATTCAATTTTCGCTCTGACCGCGCGCGCCAGATTACGCAGGCATTTGTTGACAAAAAATTCAATCAATTCAAGCGCAAACTGCTTGATGTTGGCTTTACAACACTTGCGCAGTATGACTCAGAAATAAATGCGCCTGTTGCATTTCCTCCTGTCAAGACAAAAAACATTCTTGCAGAAATGATAAGTAAACAGAAGTTGCGCCAGCTTAGAATTGCAGAAACCGAGAAGTATGCGCATGTCACATACTTCTTCAATGCAGGACGCAACGGGCCTTTTTCCAAGGAAGACCGAATCCTCATACCCTCACCAAAAGTATCAACCTATGACACGAAACCGGAAATGAGTGCAGACAAAGTCGCGAGGGCGGCATGCGCTGAGATAAAAAAAAGAAAACATGCGTTCTCGCTCATAAATTTTGCAAACCCTGACATGGTCGGGCACACAGGGAAAATTGATGCAACGGTTACGGCCATAGAATGTGTTGATAAGTGCCTTGGAAACGTTATTGATGTGACCTCAAAAGCAGGTGCAACTTTGATTGTAACTGCAGACCACGGCAATGCTGAAAAACTGATTGAACACAATATACCGCACACTGCACACACACTGAACCCTGTGCCATTCATACTCTGCAAGGAAAACTTCTCTCTTAGAAACGGCGGCAGTCTTGCAAACATAGCCCCCACTGTTTTAGAACTCATGAATCTAAAAAAACCAAAAGAGTTTTTGCCAGCCCTTATAAAATAGCACATTTAATGAAAATGATGGTCTTTGAGCACAGGGGTATGAAAATCTCATTTTGCGATGGAGTTTACGAGCCATCAGAGGACAGTTTCCTGCTTCTTGATGCGCTTGAAAAAGAAACGTGGAGTGGTACAGAATCTGTGCTTGAGATTGGCTGCGGTACAGGAATTGCATCAATATTTCTTTGCAAAAGAGTAAAAGAGGTCTTTTCACTTGACATAAACATGCGCGCTGTTTCGTGTACTAAGCAGAATATGGCAAACAACGGGGTTTTAAACAGCCATGTTTTCTCAAGCGATCTTTTTTCAGCCATCAATGCCAGAAAATTTGATGTCGTTATCTTCAACACACCATACTTGCCGGAAGACAAAGAAACAGGAAAATTCAGTGACCCTGCATGGAGTGGCGGGCAAAGCGGCAGGAATGTCATCGATAGATTCCTTAAAAACGCGCTAAATCACATTACAACGCGTGGCAAAATATTTATTGTTGAGTCAAGCCTGTCGGATTACCAAAAGACCCTTGATTTTTTTAATGCGCATATGTTTAATGCGGAAGTTGCTGAAAGAAAAAACCTAGCATTTTCATTCAAAAAATTTACAGCTCCATCAGCAGGGCTTGCGCGATGGTGAACCGGTCGCCCGGCGG
>JAFCBV010000051.1 GCA_017610545.1 Candidatus Nanohalarchaeota archaeon
AGGATCGGATAAGCGCGGTTTTTCATAGAATCCCATTAGAACAGTAGACGAACTGCTAATCGCTACATCTTCGGTGGTGCAAAAAGGAGTTCTCAAACCTTGTGCGCGCGAAAAAAGCAGGCGTAACTGTGCCTGAACCTTATGCTTTTTTGAATAACATCCTTGTGCTTGAATACATAGGAAAAGACGATATTGCACCTCCATTAAACAAAGCACACATAAAAGACCCTAAAAAAGTATTTGATACAATAATCAAAGAAACAAAAAAGCTTTACAAAGACGCAGGGCTTGTGCACGCGGATTTAAGCCAGTTCAACATACTCATGGACGACGGAAAAGTTGTCCTGATTGATTTTGGTCAGGCAACCCTTCCGACACACCCCCATGCGGACGAGTTTCTTGAAAGAGATGTTCGAAACATCTGCAACTACTTCTCAAAGCTTGGCGTCAAGTGTGACGAGAAAAATGTTATTGAGCAAATAAGGGGCTAACGCTTTTTCTTTCTTCCTGTTGTTTTCGCGTACTCCATATAGAAAGAAGTATACGCAAGTGCAGACACAGGCTGTATGAATAAAAGGGAGATAACTATCCAGACCACCGGAATATAGCTGATTATGAAGTCTGCAGCAAAGAAGACAAGTACAAGCGCAAGGAACTGAATGTAGTTGCCCCGCACAACAGCATAGCTTTTCCTGACCGCGTCTATCGCCCTTTCTCCACTGACAACAACAGCTTGATTAATCAACGAGAACAGCAACGCGAAAAGCGAGAAAACAACCACTTCAATGGTCATTACAACATCAAATAGTGCAAGATTTCCGGCAAGAACATAAAGTGTCGGAAAAAATAATAGTGCGCCGCCTACAAGAAGTACAGCGACTGTAAAAAGTTGCGCACCAATCACGGTTTTGTATTTCTCTTTTGCGACATTGAACATTGTATCGATTTTTACATTCTTTTTTCCAAGCGCGTCCATATAGACTCCGATAAGCCCTGCGCGAAGCACAAGAGCAACGAGAATCACTACTATAAATAAGAGGCCTGAAAGGATAAAGTATGGAGATGCCATAATTTGAGGTGCATATTCTTCGCTTATGATTCCTTCTGCATCTACATAGGGACGGGCACTTAACGCCATTCCTCCAACAACAAACATCATTAACCCAATAACAATCGTAATTGCAATCATCTGCGCGCCTATGATTGTCAGGAAATTTTTCTTATATGCGTTCCACGCATTTTCAATGTGTTCTTTGAGTGCCATAGGACTTATTCACCATCATACATTATAAAAGAAACCTATCTTCTAAAAAACTCCATTATTTGTTCATGTAATGCAGCAAACCCTTGTTTTTGCGGCTCTTCGCCGCATAGGTGACCTGCGAGTTGCACTATTGCTTTTGAAGTCCTGTTTTTCGGTGCGTGTATTACAAGCGGTGTGCGATGGGCTATTGCCTCGCGCACTTTCCTGTGGTCATGAAGCGTTGCAAGGACCTGCATCTTCGTCATACTCTCTATAGACTCTTTTGTAAGCTCATGGCCCTCGCGCATGACTTTGTTAAGCACAAGGCCAAGGACTTCTTTTCCCTTTCGCTCTGCCAGCTTTTTTGCTGCAACAGCGTTTGCAACAGCAGGGTGCTCTGGATTTGTCACTATCAGCACGGCATCAGATGTCTCGATAGCGGCCTCAACTTCCTTGTCTGTACCTGCTGCGGAGTCTATTAATATGAAGTCATTTGCACCAATAAGGGGCTTTATGCATTTTTTAAGGCCACCGTAATCAATTGAAAGATCATCAAGATGTGCCGGTATTACCGAGAAACCCGCCGGATGCCGATACATTGCCTGCGTGATGAATGCATCATTTCTAAGAACGTCGTTGAGTGATATAGGGCAACAATCTGCAGAAGGAAGCCCAAGATGCATACCAAGGTTCGCGCCGGTGACGTTGCCGTCAATCACAGTCACATTCTTGCCCTTCTTGGCAAGCGATGCACCAAGATTAGAGACCAAAGTGGTCTTTCCGACACCGCCTTTTCCTGAAATAACTGAGATTATTCTTGTCATGATATCTTTCCTTACAGCAAATCAAACTATGTACTTCATGTCTTAATATAGTTTTAAGTTTGATATCAATCTTCTTTGCAAAGGCTTACAATCTTGCAAGATAGTCTTTGACTTTTGCTTTCAGTTTCTTTTTTTTGGTTTCTTCAACCATCATCCCACTCCCGGCGGAGCTTTCTCTCCGAATTTTGATATAATGATTGGTGTCGAGGCTCCTATCCATATGGACTGCAAAGGGCTGTTCGATGCCAGTGCAAGTGCCAATAGCCCACCCAGAACGGCAACGATTAGTGAAATCAGAAGCAGTCCGCTAGGGTAAGAAAACTTTCCATCCTCTTTCATTATTTTGTGGATGCGAATGACTTCCGGCGCGCACCCGCCGACAAAGCCATAAAAGAATATTGTATAAACATCCATACAACATTATAGTATCATTCTGCCTTATATATTTTTTATTTTTTACTATGCATAAACACAAGCGAAATATCAAAGCCTGAAAAGCTTTTCTATATTTTCAGTATCTTTTTTCTTTTTATTGTCTTTCTCAGAGTAGTTGGCAGACCCCTCAACATACTTCATGTCCTGCAGGGACTTGTACGCGCCAATACCCACAACATCCGTATATGGGCTTTCTACTTGCGCCTCAATTGCAAAAATATCACTAACGCCGTACTTTTCAATAACCGTAGATGATTCCGGAAGTGCAATTTCAACATCGCCTTCAAAAATAGAAAACATACTTTCATCCCACCATGACATGGGCTTTATTGCCCCTGAAGAAATAGTTACTCCCCGGGGTGCTTTTGACTTGAAAGCCCATATAGGATTGCCCTCCATGTCAAGGCACCTAAGATGGCCGTCAAAAGAAGTAAAATACAGATTGTTGCCAAATAACACAGGCGTACAGGAAAACGAGAACGCATCCACAGTTTCTGAAGACCTGTAAGACCAAACCTTGCTCCCTTCTTTGTCAAGAGCATATATCCCATCTGAGCCTACATATATTCTGTTTTCTGTAAGCAAAGGGCTTATTGCCATACCCATATTTGCCCTAAATTTCCATTTCATGCAACCGCTCTTTTTGTCAAGCGCATAAAGATACCTGTCGCGGCTCCCAAAATAAACAGTGTCTTCATCACATGAAATGCAGTTGTACGCTTCCTCGCTTGAGTGAAATTTCCAGAGAAGCGCCCCCGTATTCTTGTCAAAAGCATAAAGCCAACCCATTGAATCTGCAGCATAAACCGCGTTATACGAAATACAAGGCGCTCCAAGAAGAATTTCGCCGTCTGCCCGAAATTTCCATATCAAAGAGCCGTCAAGCCCGAGACAGTACAGGTAATTATCTGTTGAGCCAAAATATATTTTGTCATCATCAATAACTGAATCTGAAAAAATCTCGTTGTTTGTCTTGAACTTCCAGAGAATTTGGCGCGTTTCTGCAGAAACGGCATAAAAATATGAGTCACATGAGCCAAAGTAGATGATTTTGTCTCTGACAATAGGGGATGAAATAATGAGTCCATTGGTGCGCACTTTCCAGAGAACGCGTTTTTCCTCAATCGATACCGCATAAAGATTGTTGTCAAAACACCCAAAATACAAAACACCGTCAAGTAAAGCAGGCGATGACATTATGATGCCGTCTGTTAATACACTCCAAACTTCATTCCCGGTTTCAGTATCAACTGCATAGAAATACTTGTCGCACGCACCAAAATACGCCACATTTTCATGTATGGCAGGGCACGTGAAAATACCGCCACCCTCACCAATTTTTTTGAAGTCTATTGCAGGCATAAACACAAAGTGTTTTTGTAGATTTATAAGGCATTGGCAACAGGTAAAATTATGCACAAAGAAGAAATTCCTGTAGTGCGAAAGCTCACAAAGGACGAACTTCTTGCGCGCTACAAGGACGGCGAACGCAACTTCAGCCACTGCATTTGCCTTAATCAGGACTTTTCAGGTACGAGCCTTCCTGGCGCGAATTTTGGCCATGCAAAGCTTATCGGTTCTTCATTTGCCAATGCAAACCTTGAGGGAACAAGCTTTGTCAATGCAGAGCTTTCGCTTGCTTCCTTTAAGGGCGCGAACCTGAAGGATACGAACTTCTCACTTGCTGTAATCAGCATGGCTGACTTTTCAGGCACAGACAAGTCTTCTGCGAATTTCTCTGGTGCCATATCTACAGGCAGCACAGATTCAGGAAAAGAAAAGCTTACAGTGGACGCAGTTCTACAGGCGTATTCAAAAGGCAGAAGAGAGTTTAGCGGCGTATTTATTGCAAACGCTGACTTTCAGGGGAAAAAGCTTCAGGGAATTATTTTCAAAGGGGCTGTTATTCAAAACAGCAACTTTTCGTGGTGCGACTTGACAGGAGCTGATTTTTCAAAAGCAGACCTCATGAATGCCTCTTTTGAAGGCGCGACACTCAGGAACACGGGTTTTTCAAGGGCTTACATGTACTTGTCAAGCATAAAGAACGCGCACATTGACAACACGAATTTCGAGGGCGCAGACCTCACGTGGTCCGATATAACAGGCGCAAACATAGCCTCTGCAAAAATCAGCGAGGCAAACCTTGCATGGACTATTGTTGACGGCTCAAAGCTATCAGAAAACCAGTTTTTCAGCATAGCCCCGGGTATGCTTCAGACAATAAAGTTTCTTTCTGTCGAAGGAAGCACGGGCAAACAAACAAGTACATCAAAGCCAAAGACAGTATATCTTTTTTCAGGTGACAATGCAAAGGAGCTTTACGGTGCAGAGGGCATACAATTCGATTATATCCATAAAGCCAACGATGTGTATGCTCCCGAAAAACCATATGCTGATGCATCGAAAAACAAGAAATTTGGCGAGTATGAACGGTGAACAATCTAATTACGAAACAAATTTCATCAATTCTCTGGGGTTCCTTAATAATTGAAGTGGATTTTGTATGGCTCCGGCCAAACACCCACAATTAGAACAATCCGCGTCTGCAAAGCATCTTCGTGGTTTCCACGAAACATCAAAGTGCAGCACTTCATCACCCCAATGGCAAAACCCAACATGGTTTGGAAACTCATACCATTTTATCATTGATTTTGTCAAAAGAAAATGATGGGGGTATTTAGATTTCACCCTATTTAGTTCCTTGACTATCATCTTTCGCTCATCATTCTTAATAGCCATTGAAATTTTGACATCAGCACCGGATGCGCAAATATTACATACCACCCCTCGAAACCCATTCTCCTTTGCTAATTTTACAACATCCTCAAGCTCTTTGTAATTGTCTTTTGTCAGAGTCATGTTAATTGCAACACGCTTGTCCCCGGAATAATTTTTAAAAAAAAAAAAAAAAGTG
>JAFCBV010000052.1 GCA_017610545.1 Candidatus Nanohalarchaeota archaeon
TATGATTCTTGGACTTCCAGACCCTGTGTTCCTTCTATGGCTTTCTGCTTTTTTTTATATGATTGCTATTCTTTTCCTACTGAAAACCTTTTTGAAGGAAAACACAAAGCTGTTGGATGCTTTTTACGTATATCTTGAAGGCATGTTTTTGATGCATGTGTTTTTTGGAATGGCTTTATTTGTTCCAAGTGCTGCAGAAGCCCTGTATTTATTTGGATTTATTGGCGCCGTTGTAGGCTCTGCGTTTTCAACAAGGTTTTTCCTGTATTCCGAATTCCCGAATCATGAAAAGAAGCTATTTTATTCAATCCTTGCTTTAGGGTTTGTTATGCTGGTTTATCCGGTAGCAATTGGCGAAATAGCGACAATTGGCCTGACTATGACAATGTTGTATCTTATCGCGTTTACAGGTATTTCCTCAAGCATGTATCTTGTATATATCTCTGACAGGGAAGTGGACCATGGGTCAAAAATAAAGAGTCTCGGTAGCGGGCTTGGTATGTTTTTGTCAAGCGGTGTGGCGAGTACAGTAATCTTATTTGGGGGCCTGACTGCACACATAACTCTTTTTGAGCGCACATTCTACATACCTCAGTTTTTCATGGTGTTGTCTCCAATAATAATATTGGCGTCAATCGTGTGCGGCAGATATGCAGACCATCACGCGATCCCAAACGAAGTGTTATTGAATGCGAAATCCAAAAAGAACTGATTCTGATTTCAAATACAACTGCAAACGTACAAAAGTTTGTCTAGTTTTTTAGGGTGTTTAGATATTGCGTGATTTTTTCCGGTGTCGCAATAATATCGAAAGCCAATATCCCTGTTTTGTTCTCAACATCAGACATGATATTCATCAGTTTTTCCCTTTCGCAACCATACCCGTTAATTATTATAGCACACACATCTTTTCCTGTTGAGTGCTTTATGAGTGCTATGTGCGACCTTATTTCCTCAATATTTGACCATTTACTGCAAAGCACGACTTTGTCCGGGTTTGAGCCCAAAAGTACCTGCCACGCGACAATTGCTCCAGCCCTTGACGGCGATATGTCCCGGACAGAAGCCCGAAGCCCGGTCTGCCCTGCAACAAGAATTATGTTTGGCTTTTTTTCGTGTTCTATTTTTTTAATTGCAAGACAAATTGCCTGCGCACCGCGCATGGTCGGCATGACTTCAGGAACAATTTGCTCGTCGCAACCAATAAACTTTGCGCTTGGCTCTGTTCCGACGGAACCGACAACAAGCCCACTTTCTTCAAGTTTCCGGCACGTTATCATTTGCGCTGTCAGCTTGCCAGAATTCATGGATGTTCCGGTAAAGCAGACAACAGGCGCCTTTATCGGCTCTTTTTCGAGCAGGGCAATGTACTTTTCGTATTTTGAAAAGGCGCCCGGGTCTGAAGCATCTTCAAATACGGTATTGTTTTCTTTTGCGAGTGTGCGGAATTTTTCGGTTTTTTCACCATAAAGTATTTTTGACATGCTGTAGACTTTGATTCCTTTTTTAAGTGCGCACTCGACATTCTTTTTCCATTCAGAAACATTCTCTTTTTTGGTGAAGTAAAAGCCCTCACCGGTTGTTATCATAATGTCAGCAGGTGTTTCAATAACACTTGAAAAGTCATTTGTTATCCTAAGCCCGTTTTTCCCGCTTCCAAGAAACTCTCCTGTGTCAACACCGTCTAGTTTAGGGCGCTCGTCATATACTGCAACGACATTGATACAACCAAAGCGCACGATTGCGTGGGCGTTCTGGTCCCAGTGGTGGATTATTGCGTTCATGACATTCAATATACCGAATCCTATTTATGTTTTTGTAGCCGCATCCGCTTGATTTCTTCAATGAGTATGCTGCCGTTATCAATTATCTTCTTGCCGTCAAAGAAAACAGTTGGCTTTCTCAGTACGCCGTCTTTATGGGATTGTGATTCAGTTATTCCACCAAATGATCTGTTCTCACCGAATGCTATATGCACGGTTCCGATGCATTTTTCAGACTCGCTTATGGACGAATCAAAAAGCGTCCATGGGTTTGTGCCTATGCCGAGTTCTGCGAGAATGTTCCAGTTTTCAAACCGGCAAAGATATGATGACGCTTTTTTCGCGTTTTCGCTAAGCGCGTCGACAATCTTTCCATTTTGGACCTTGAAAATGACGTTGTCGAGGAAAACTATTTTCTCCCCTTCAGGGATGGAAACGCGGTCAAGCTTCAAAACACCATCTCCGGAAGTTTCTATCGGTGCAACACATACTTCTCCAATTGGAAAGTTGGAGTGCCCGCTTTTTGGTATGAATGCATTTTCGAGCTTAACTTTTCTTTTTTCTTTTTTCAAGCGGAATTTCATTCCATGGTTTTCTATTATTACTTCATTTGTATTATCAAGCAGGCACCCGATAACGGCATTTATGGTTTCAATGGTGCTGTAATCAAAAGAGCCTGCCCTCTGCATAGTGTCTTTTGAGAGATTTACAACAGACAACACTTTTGCCTTGTTTGCTTCTGCAATGCGCGTGTATTTGTGATGTGTGTGAGATAATTTTGTCAGCAAAATAATGTTTTTTGCGCTTTGGTATGGTTCCCTGATTTTTTCAAGGCTTTCTTTTTCTGTGTTTTTTATCGGGATGCCCGTAAGGGGGATATTGCGCTCTTTTGCAATGCTTTCAAGTGCCAAAGTAACATAATTGTATTCCGGTTCGTGGATGATTGTGAGTTTGTCATTTTTTCCCATAGAAAAAAGCTCAAACATACGGGATGCGCCCTGTTTGAGAGCTGTTTCTGTCAAAATTGTTGATTCCATGCTAATAGAATGTTCTGCAAAGTTAAAGAGTTTGAGGGGGTGGTGTTGACAGAAAGTTAGATGTTTGGAACCCTACGCCCCGCCCATGGCTTTCATGAGGTTCTTCATAGCCCCGCCTTTTAGGCCGCCGGACTGGAATTTCTTTAGCATCTTTCGAATTTGGCGGAAGTTCTTGATGAGGTTTTTGACCTCTGAGGGCTCGGTTCCTGCGCCCTTTGCAATTCTTTGCATGCGCGAGGAGTCTATGACTTCAGGGTCTCGTTTCTCTTCAGGAGTCATGCTATCTATGATGTATTTCCATAGATCCATTTTTTCCTCCTGCTCGTTCATCATGTGCTTTGGAAGCTTCATCGCGCCAAGCCCGGGGATCATTTCCATTATCTTGCCGAATGAGCCCATCTTTTTCATGCCTTCCATCTGGGCGTAGAATGATTCGAGCGTGAATTCGCCGTCCATGAGTTCCTGTGCTTTCTTCGGGTCCATCGCGTCCTTTGCTTTTTCAAGAAGCCCCTCGAGGTCTCCCATGCCAAGCATGCGCGAGACAAAGCGCGTTGGGTCATAGACCTCGAAATCATCCATTTTCTCTCCTGTGCCGATGAACTGGACATTTGTGTTTGCAGCGTGGCAGGCAGAAAGTGCACCCCCGCCCTTTGCGCTTGAGTCCATCTTTGTAAGAATAACACCTGTAAGCCCGGCAATGCCATTGAATTCAACTGCCTGCTTTTTAGCGGCCTGCCCTATGTCGCCTGAGAGAACAAGAAGGCGCTCGTCTGCATTGACGGCTTTGCTTATGCCCTTAAGCTCATCGCGAAGCTCTGCGTCCAGTGCAGAGCGCCCTGCAGAGTCCACAATCAGCACTTGTCTGCCTGAGAGCTTTTTTAGCCCGTCTTTTGCTACTTTTGCAGCGTCTTTTTCATCAGTGCCGTAAACATCAACACCAATTTTTTCACCGAGCTGCTTCAATTGCTCGACAGCGGCAGGCCTGTAAGTGTCAGCTGCAATCAGCCCAACAGACATGCCTTTTTTCTTGTAGAACGTTGCAAGCTTTGCTGCGCTGGTTGTCTTTCCGGAACCGAATAATCCAACCAGAAGAATCTTTTTCGGTTTGAGTGAAATTTCAGGCTGTGCCTCGCCAAGAAACTTGATAACCTCAGAATAAACGATTTTTACGACATGTTCCTTTCGCGTGAGCCCTGCCGGGAGCTTTTCAGAAAGGGCCTCGTCTTTTATCCTTTTTGACAGCTCAAATACCAGCTTGACATCAACGTCTGCCTGAATAAGAGTGCGCTGAAGGTCTTTTACCAGTGCCTCGACCGCGCCCTTGTCTGCGACACCGATTCTGGCGAACTTTGTGAGGGCGTCTTTTAGTTTGTCAAACATACACAGTAGTTGTGAGTTATGTTTTAAAAAAGGTTTAGCGGCCGGGTTTAGAATTCACGGGTTTAACGATATTGAAAAGAGATTCGGATGAATGACTATGTGTGCTTTAATTACTTATTCAAGTAATTTCGTGCATTATCGTTTGTTAAAACGGCGTGGTATATAAATCGTTCTCTGCCATCGGATTTTTTTATAAAATCCGGGGGGCTGGGGTTAAACTTATATTCGCTCAATATTTTTTGAGTTTCCGGCTGTGAAAGAATATCATCTAATTCCTGACCGGGTGATTTTTTACCAAAGTATTGTCTTATTTTTTCCCCGATGAATAAATTCACACAATCATTAGAAATTCCCGCACATAATTTCATTTCACCCGGGCTTGTCCAATGAGGGCCGACAAAATCTTCTGCCACGGTTATTTTAAAATATATTTCTGCTTCAGGACACTCTTCAGATTTTTTTGAATATTTGACTGCGGTTTCATTTTCTCCGGGCGTAGTACATTCACGAGTCCAAAGAGACTCTGTATTTTTGATGCCAAGTATTTCTTTTAATATTGAATTTGCTAGCTTGGTTTTATCTGTGGGGTTTAATGTGTTGGAATCCATAGTATCACAACTTATGAGTTGTGATGCAGATTTATAAACACTCTTTTTTGTGTAAAACGCCCGGACATTGAGTAGAACTACTTATGCACACCACAAAAGCCGAAGCCCTAAAGAATGAATGCCGCTAACAGCGCGCTTATGAAATATCCAGAAAACGTTTAAGCGATCCATCGTCCCAAGAAAATGTTTTTTCCGCATTCCCTGGTCTGAACTGATCTGCGTTTTCGTTTTTGTCTGATACAAAATATCTTGAGTTCGGCAACAGATGCGTTTCTGCCAATTCAATTATGGTATTGATGGCAATTATTTGTTCATTTGCACAGTCTTCGCCATGCCTTTCGAGCAACCGATTATATGCAGTCGACTTAACGGATTTCATATTTTCTACAATCTCAGAACCCATATATTGCAGGCCTTTTTCATATTTTTTAACAAACAGCCCGGTAGGTACTGTGAACTCAAACTCAGATCCACATAATCTATTTTCTACAAATGTTATTGACGCATAAGGCAAAGTAACCACCACTATTAACAACACAAGCATTATTTAAATACGTATTGGTGGTTACATGAACA
>JAFCBV010000053.1 GCA_017610545.1 Candidatus Nanohalarchaeota archaeon
GCCCCACTAATGCAGAGGCGCTAACATTTTGTGCAATAAGAAGCAAGGTAAATACAAATGCGAATAAATTGAGTTTTTGCATGGTCTTAACTTTAATCGCAATTATTAATAAATTTCTGTTAATCGCGGCATCTCAAACCGAATATAACAACGAGTTTTATGAAATAACTTCCGCACAACCCCGCCACATGCGCACCTATAAAAACCACATCCCTACATATTATTGTCATGAACAAGCGCATCATATCAATCAATGCAGGGAAAAAGGCATTTGCCCTTGAAACAATTGATTCTCCGAACATAATCGGTCCTATAGACTACGCGCTATATGAACACGAGCTAAAAAAGACGCACCTTCTCGACCCTTTGGATGAAAACACACCCTTTATTTTCGGTTCCGGCCCTTTGGCAGGAAGCATCATCCCGGGAACCCACAGACTCGTATTCGCAGGGCGCTCACCTCTTACAAAGACATTCTACATGAGTACCCTGGGCGGCGCAGCACTCCCGATCTCAAAAATACAAGCAGACTTTGTAAAAATAACAGGGCGCGCTGAAAAGCCGACAGTGCTCGTCATAAAAAACACAGGGAAACTATCTGTAAGGTTCCACGAGATTTCGAAAAAAAAACTGCATGAAATATACACGAAAGGCAATAAAGGCCTTTATTCTCTCCAGGAATACTTGATGGAAAAATTCAAAAAAAGCTACAAGGGCATGGACCTCCGTATTCTTGTGACAGGACCTGCCGCGCTCTCAACAAACATGGCAGGAATCTTGTCCACGCTTATAAGAAACGGGAAGCTGACTCCGGGTGCAGATGGCTGGGCAGGGCGCGGGGGCTTTGGCTCGGCGCTCGCACAGGGGCACGGAATTGTAGGGATTATTTATGGCGGCAATTGCGCGCCAAATAAGTTCCCGGAAGATGACCTGTCGAACAGAGATATTGTCAACAAAATTTTTGTAAATACGATTGGAAAGTCCATGGCCGCGGCAGCACTGGAAGCAACAGAAAAATATCGATACTCTGAAAAACACAAGAGCGGCGGAACATTCGGCAGCAACTACTCAACAAGCGGGGCATGGACTCCTTTTTTTAACTGGTCCTCAACATCATTATCAACAAAAGAGCGCCAACAACTTTATGACAAATTCATTGCCGGACACTATCTTCCAACATTCAACAAAGACATAATAGACACAAAAAAATGGCTGACCTGCGGCGAGCCATGCCCCGGATTGTGCAAAAAAATCAGGAAAAACAAGAAGCACGACTATGAAACATATCATGCATTCGGCCCAAACGCCGGAATAGTTGACCTCGACCATGCAGAATTTGTAGCAGACGCGCTAGAAGGCTCTGGCTTTGATTCAATAGGGTTTGGCACAATAATATCATATGTACTTGAGTGTATGTACAAAGGCCTCCTCACACCGGAAGACCTGGGAGTAAAAGAAAAACCAAATTTTGATGCAGAAACATTTTCAATGAAAGACTCAAAAGCTCATTCACGGATTGCCGCAAAACTGTGCCTTGATGTTGCATACAAAAGAACAGAGTTTGCAAATATTTTCATCCATGGCATTCGGCACGCATGCAGGGTGCTCTCAAAAAAATATCCTGAAAGAGAACAAAAAACAGGCATAAGCTTTTTTGATCTTGCAAATTATGTCCCTTTCGGGCGCGATGGCGTAATCGAGCCATGCCAGTACTGGGTACCCGGATTCTATCTGCCAGTCACAATACAGGGCAAGTTTCTTACATATTATGACAAGGATTTTCACGAGCCAATGAATCTTGCGCGCATTTCAATGGAGCATGCTGTGCATGAAATGTTCCAGGAAAATACAGGCGTCTGCAGGTTTCACAGGAAGTGGTCCGATGCCCTCATACCGAAACTCATCAAAGCAGGGTATGGCGTTGATGTAGACTATGCAAAACACTGCAAGCTTTTGCTTGTCCGCATGAATGAATACGATATCAAAGCGCAGGCACAACCAACATTCTGGGAGACTCAAAGAACCAAAGATGTCATACACAATTACATAAAAGAAGTTGTCTCTGTCTTCGGGGCAAGCAAGGAATCGCAGAAGTGGCTTGACTTTTTCGATCGCACTCCCGAAAAGGCAGCGCGCGCATACTGGGAAGCGCTTTTTCTTGGTGTGAAAGAAGGATTGGAGTAAATTTTTATTCAAAGCGATTTTAATCTATGCTATGTAAGGAATTTCATGATTGATTTCACGAAAGCCAAGGTTTCTCAGATATTGTGTTATATCTTCTTTACGTAAGTCTGCAAGAAGAGCATCATTCTCTTCAATCTTCAGCCCTTCAACAAACTCTAAAAAGGCACTTGTGACTTCATTAGCAGAGTTTTGCCCTTTTAGGGAATTTACAGCAGCGAAATATTCTGTACGATATTCTTCTGCAAGATATCCGGCGCTAATCAAGCCTTTTTCGCTTTTCACATCCATGCAGAACTTATTATTTTTATTAAACCAGTCAACAGACCTCATTTTATTTAAGTCCCTGATTCCGCTAACCTGAACTACATCCTCATCTTCAGCTTTTGGAGGTTCGAAACAATAACGCATCACCAGATTCTCGCCACATTTGTCATGCGTGTAAGACACATAGTCACTCATAACCTGATCTGTGCCGGGAATACTTACAGAAAGCCTTTTGAATATCATCATAACCACCTAGGTATAATAACTTATCGAAAATTTATAACATTTTGCACGCCCAACGCATTAAAGCCGTCTATCCAAAACCCCGTGCGCATCCGCTGCCGCACCAGCTGCCGCGATTTTGTTCGCACCGGAACCTGCGCGCGAAAGAAACATCGCGCTCTCCGTCGTCACCTCTTCAGGCCTGATTTTAGCGGCATTGTGCGCAGCAACAAGGGCATAGGGATATCCCAAAAATGATAAATCAACAGAATTCTTTGAAAGGGCAGCAAGAACATCATCTGCGAACTCCTTTTGCTCAATAAATATCTCAAAGCGCATTGCATGCCTTGAAGACTCGTGGAGCTTTACAAAATGCATATCTGCCCTGTGGCTATCGCTGTTTATTTCAACAACAGGATGGTAATCCCATGCATGATTAATTCCCGCCTTATTTGCCAAAGATAATATCGCACTTGCAGCAGGGCTTCCTGCATCAGTAAAAAGCCTCGATGTCTTTGCAAGCCCCGACAGTATTGCCCCTGACTTTTTAGCAGCATCATGCGCGCGCTTTGAATATTCACTCTCACCGGTCATGCCTGTCTGAAGCGAGCCGTCAATCACCACAATATCATTTTCAGACAATTTATTCAGTACATACTGGGCAAACTCCCACTCAAGCATGCGCCTTGCAGCAGTGCATGCGCGCGAGACCTCTGCGCGAAAAATCCCTGAGCCAAGCGAAGGGTCATAAGAGTCAAAAGATAACTTTTTTATTGAAAAAAATTCGTCTTCAGTGTTTCTCGGAAAAATCTCAACATCATATACAATTTTGTCTCCCTCGGCCTTTGCCTGCGCAAGGCAGTATGCGTCAAATGTGTCTTTAAATGATGTTCGAACCCGCTTGTTGTCCTCAAAAACAACACATGCAAAGCGCAAAATATGCAGTGAGAAATTGGGCGCGCCCGCAATCTCTGCATTGCCCCCGTCAAGAGCCGCAATTTTATGGCATGAAGTACTCTCTTTTAGGGCATTAAAATTATCTTCAGAAAAACGTATTTCCTTGTATTTTTTGTCTGCAAAAAGCACTTTTGTTGCCAATTTGGATGAAAAGGTGTTTTCCTCAAGCGATTTCAGGACATCATCAATTACAAGATTCATACGAATAAATTGAACAGAAATGAATAAAAACCCAAACCACCGTCGTAATCAGGCAAAAACAACTCATTATTTGGCGTCTAATTTTTTGTAAGCCATATATACCAATGTAGCAAGAACAATTCCAAGCCCGGCAAGTTTCACATATTTATCAAGATGATACACATAGACTCCGGAACGGACTATTGACCAAAGAATTATAATAACGCCTCCGCCGATAAAGCCCGAACCAATACTCTCTTGTTTCAAAAACATGCCGCCAACAACAATTGCAATCAAACCAAGGAACAAAAGTATGAAGAATGTGTTTCTTGCATGGCTGTATTGCGGACTGTTTTTTGTAAACTCTTCATTACAGATATCTGAATTAATCATGCATTCTTTGTATGCAGGATCTTTTTGAAGCACAGTATAACAATCATTTGGTCCGGGCACCATCATGGGCCCATCAGAAGATGTTTTATTCTGCATATATTCTGCTTCGCACTCGCGCATGGGTTTATAGCAATCATATTTTACATTGCAATCGTTTTCTGAGAAATCATATTCCGGCTGTTCGTATATTACACTCAGGCCATATGAAACAAATGTCGCAAAAACAACGGCAATGGCTATAGCAATAAATGTTTTTTGCAAACCCATAAAAATCATTCTCTTTCAAATTATTTAAGCGCGTATTGATAACACTATTTTCCACGCCCAAGCATCACATGAGCCTTAGCCAAATCCCCTGTAGCAAGCGCGCCCAAAACCGATAACTCACCTGCAAGCACTGTTGCACCCACTATCTCCGCAAGTTTCATTGCATTGTCACCCGGAGTATTCCCTGCGCCATAAACACCAAGCATTTCGAGCGCCTCCTTCTGCGTTGCAAGTCCTGTTCCCCCACCAACAGTACCAATATTAACATTTGGCATATAAACCGAAATGTACAGGTCTTTGCCCTCAAGTTCAACAGTTGTCATTCCCATTGAGCCGCCGACAACGTGCGCAGGGTCCTGGCCAGTTGCAATATATAGTGCCGCAACCATGTTTGCAAAGTGCGCATTAAATCCCAAGCTACCGGCCATTGCCGAGCCAACCATGCTTTTCCTGTAATTGACCTCAACCAGATCCTCTGGTGTTGTCTTAAGAATCTTTTCTATAATGTTTCTCTTTAGAACAGCCTCTGCATGCACTCTTTTTCCGCGCCCTTTAACATAATTCATGAAAGACGGCTTCTTGTCGACGCACATATTTCCTGAAAGTGCAATGCATTTTACTTTTGTCTCTTTCTCGATAAGCTCCACCACGACCTTGTCGCACGCGACAACAGCCATATTCATCCCCATTGCGTCCTTTGTGTCAAACACAAAGCGAAGATAAACATTTTTCCCGCAAATCCACGGATGTATTTTTTTGAGTTCGCCAAAGCGTGTTGTGCTTTCTGCAACGTTTTTTATTCTTGAAAAATTCTTCTCAACCCACTGGACCAATTTGCGCCCTTCCTCAATTCCTGAAACTTTAAACACCGGCGCGCGCGTCATGCCTTTGTTCTCTGCAAATACTTTTGCACCCCCTGCATTTGTTATTGCCCGGCACCCCCGGCTCACGCTTGCGACCAAAGCGCCCTCTGTGGTTGCAAGGGGAATGTAGAATTCTCCTTTTGCAAAATCTCCATCAATCACTAACGGGCCTGCAACCCCAAGCGGAACGTGGGTTGCGCCAACCATGTTCTCAATGTTCTTTTTTGTTGCAGTGTCCACATCAAAAGAATAATTGCTTGTGTTCTCAAGGGACACGCCTGTTTTTTTCTCAACAAATTTTCTGCGCACATCTGCCGCATCCTTTGGAGAAAGATGCTTGTCAATAGATCGCAAACCCAGTTTTCCTTTTTCAAGCTTTTCAATGATTTCTTTTTCATTCATCAACAAACACCTCAAAAAGATTAATCGACTGTTATGCCCCGAACACCAATCTCTGTCTCAATTGTTTCTGCACCGGTAGATGCTACCGCCTTTTTTACAGCAGCAACGTTTTTCTCAAGACAAAGCGCAAACATTATCCCGCCCCAACCCCCGCCGGAAAGCTTTGCGCCGAGTGCACCCGCATTCAAGGCTTCCTTTATACAATCATCAAGCTTTGGGTGCGAAAGCCCGAGGGATGACAGCAGTTTCTGGTTTTCATTCATGAGTTCGCCAAGAACAGCTATATTGTTGTCTTTTAGTGCAGGAATTGCTTTTTCTGAAATATCCGCTATTTTGTCAAACACACCATACACGAATTTGGCATCGCGCTTCATCAGGCTCGGAACATGATATCCAACAGTGAGGCTTGTCGGAGCATCTACTTTTGTATTCGCAATAACTATATGAAACTTGTGCCCGCCAATGTTCTTTGTTTCTATTTTAGGCGGAATACCGTCTTTAAGCTTTTTGATATAACTGAAGCCCCCGAAAGTTGAAGAGATTATTTCACTCCCCGATGCCTTGCCGCCATGTACCTTTGCCTGATAAGGAAAAATGATATTGAAATAGTCCTCTTTGTCAAGGGGCTTTCCTGCAAAAGCAGAAAGTGCGCCAAGTATTGAGCAAAAAACAGCAGTTGATGAGCTCATTCCACTGTTTACAGGAACCTCAGACCTAATTTTAATATCAAACCCCTTAGCAATCCCGAACTTTTTTCGAATATCTCTCACAAAGAGCGCAACATTTTCAAGCTCTTTTTTTTCTGTCCGGATCTTTTCAGCAGGCTCTGGCAGTATTTCTGCTTTTCCAAAGGCATCTGAGAGAATCGTGACAGAATCTTTGTTGTTCTCTGAAACCACGACTTCAGTGCGCTTTCCGACAGCAGCGCATATTGCAGGCCTGCCGTAGACTGCTGCGTGCTCTCCGAAAAGAAACAGGTTTCCGGGAGCAGATGATTTGACATGCATAAAGTGTGTTTGGCAAGTGAGTTTATAAGGTTTTGTTGCACATGTAAACAAAGATACCATTATTTAGTAGTTCCGGGTAAAACAAATGATTTTAAATAAAGATGAAGTAATTCAGTTGCATATATTATTCACTCAAGTCAGAGAATATCTACAAAAAACTGGTGATTTAGACAAAGAAACCATTGCGGATTTCTTTATCGGATATGACTTTATTAATGTAAAACCGACCGATGTGTATAAAACAATTGGACAGCACGAGGATGCCACATACTTGCTTGGATCATCTATTGTAGAACTAATGGAATATCTTAATCCTTCTTTATTGAAAAACAAGCCGTATGTCCGTGAACCAATACCTAAACCACATCTTGCTCCTGTAGGCGTATAAGCACTCAGCACTCTCTCGCAAGCTCATACCCAAGGCGCGCTATATCAAATGCACTCTCTGCGTTCTCGATTGGCCCATAAAACAAAAAGTCTGCGCCAAGCGCAGGCGGAAGCAGGTTTGATGCAAGGTCAACTGATTTTCTTGTCGTTCTTGTGCGCACATAATCCCATGCAGACACTGCGTTGTGCATAGCGCACCCTGTAGGCAAACCGAACTTTGCCTTTAGCCCCGGGAGGGCACGAAGCGCAATCCCTGCACCTGACGCCACAGGTGTCATTGCAGTATCAACCAAAATGTTCTTTATACCGCAGTCACCCGCGATTTCAAGAAGCCCCTTGCCAAATGCACAGTCCTTTTCAAGAAGCGCAATTTTTCCCTCAAGTGATGTATCTGTCGCGCTGTACGCAAGGATGATTGCGCTCTCAATTTTTGCTTCTTTCAGTGCACTTATCTCGCTCTGGCTGATTGTCATATTAAGTGAATTATAAATGAGCCTTTTGGCAGCACCTGCCTCTTCAAGGCGTCTGAGCGCGCCAAGCCTTGTTTTTGCGTCCTGAGAATCAATCAGAACCGGTATTTGCGCGCGGTCAAGGACGAACTCGACTTGTTTTACTAGCGCGTCCTCGCCTGTCCCGAAAACATTCATCATAGAGGGTAACCCGGAGTCATGCGACGCCTGTATGTGGGCATTAAGCAGGCTTTCTGCCTTTTCCGTGTCAAATCCGGAATCTGTAAGTATTTTGTGCCCGTTGTAGAACATTGTGCCCACAAGAACAGGAGGGTTTTTGCCGGTCTGCCCGCCTATTTTTATGCCGGAAATCTCAATTTCCTTTGGATTTGGAAAAACAAACATAGGATTCAATATTTAGTGAAGTTTTTAAGAGTTTGTCAGCGATTTTAAATGATCTTCTAAAAGACGGGTCCTCATTGCGTTTCCAGGCAAATCTCCATTTTTTGGAATTTTGATTTCAGAAACGTCGTATCCAAAAGCAGCAAGTTCTTCAACAAGTTCTTCATAGGTTTCTTGAACCACGTAATATCTATCTGGGGACACATGTTCAAGAGACCT